>JBEIJG010000068.1:0-10957 GCA_040380385.1 Phycisphaeraceae bacterium
CATGTACTTCGTCCAGGTCTGGAAGCCGCGCGTCGTGACCGCGATGGTGAGGTTGACGCCGTCGTCCGACATGTCCACCGACGCGATGTCGAGGTTGTCGAGGCCGTTGTCGAACGTGTCAAAGGTGTTGTCGGTGTAGATCGCAGCGTTGGCGCTCGAGGCGAGGAGACCAACAGCAAGAAGCATGCATGCGCGCATCGTTTGAAACTCCAAAGGACTGGACCGCATCGCGGTCGGGACGGGGAGAGACAGGACAGGACCGAATGACGCCGGACAGCGTCGGAGGGAGTATGGACCGAGATTTCGGCCTATCAACCCTGACTTTGCCGAATTTTGACCATTCGCTTCACTCTGGCGGTCGCAGAAAGACGCGTCAACGCGGTTCAGGATTATCGCCCGCTCGTCGGATGAGCTGGGTTCTTCGATCCGCGCTCCCGCCGCTCGATCGCCCCGAACTGGTTGAGTTCCGCAGGCGCAACAAGACGTGCGAGTGCCCGAGTCTTTGCGTGGGTCTCTGCAACCTCGTCGGCGGGTGAACTCTCAACGACGATCCCGCAACCGGCGTGGTAGGCGAGCGTGCGGACGCCGTTGGCGGACTCAGCGCCGAGTTGCGCGGTTCGAATGGCCACGTTGAGCGCCGCGTGCCCCGAGCGTGCGATGAAACCGATCGCGCCACAGTAGAACCCGCGCGGCGTCGGCTCGAGTTCATCGATGATCTGCATCGCGCGGACTTTCGGTGCACCGGTGACCGAACCTGGCGGAAACGTCGCCGCGAGCAGTTCAAGCCAATCGACTTGAGGAGCAAGCCGTGCGCGCACTTCTGCGACGCCGTGATGCACGGTGACATGCGTTTCGAGGACGCGCGCGGTCGTGACTTCCACCGAACCGATCTCGGCGACGCGGCCGAGATCGTTGCGCATGAGGTCCACGATCATCGCGAGTTCGGCGGCGTCTTTGTCGCTCTCGAGGAGTTCGCGCGGATCGGTCGAGGTCGGGCGCGTGCCCTTGATCGGTCGCGTGACGATCGTTCCATCGGGGTAGACGCGAAGGAAACTCTCGGGGCTCATCGAAACGAGCTTGCCGTCGTTGGGAAGGTCGATCGCGGCGCCGAACCAGGCGTTGTTCGCGCGGATCGCAGCGTGCGCGAATGTGCGCGGGCAGCCGCGGAATTCCGCCGAAAATCGGCGCGCGATGTTTGCTTGGAAGGCGTCACCCGCGCGGATGTACTCGACGGTGCGCGCGACATTGGCGGCAAACGCTGCGTCGCTTGGCTCGCACGAGAGCGCGGAAAGCTCCCACGCGCGATCGCTCGGTGATGGCGGCGCGAAGGTTGGAGCGATTGGCGCGAGATCCGCGAGTTTTGGCGGCGATCCGACGGCCGTCAGCGCGCCGGACGCATGATCGAAGATCCACGCGTCCTCGCACCAATGAAGCACCGCAAGTGGGGCGTCGTGAGACAGCCGAGCAGGTGCGGCGGGTTCGAACACCGAACCCAAGCCGTAGCCGAGAGCCACGATCCAGCCGCCGTCGAAGGGCGACGTGCGCGCGGCCTGTTCAACGGATGCGGCGCTTCCCGCGCGCGTGAGTGCAGCGCCCGGTGTTCTAGCTAGTGTTCCAACTGGTGCTCCAATCCGTGAAGTTCGCGCAAGCGCGCCCGCGAGGATCGAACCAGCCTCTTCCGCCGAGGCACCCGCGGGGATGACCACCGTCTCACGCGGCCTCGCGAAGATGCTCCAACCATTGTGGGCTCCGAGTTCACCGCCCGACACAAGCGCCGCCAATGGCTCGTCTTTCGGCCAACGCGCAAGCAACTCCGCCGGATGCGGGGTGGCGGAGGCATCGCGCGGGCAATGTGCATCGGTCGAGGACAAGGTCGCGATGGTACGGGGGCTGCGTGGCGCCGCACATGGCATGCGCCGCGCACAACTCCGAAATCGTGCGCGTTCCTGCATCGCAGAGCTTCTGTACACTCCACGATTCACCGCGGCGGGAAGACGCCGCGCACGCACACATTTTGGAATCACACACCAATGGCGAGCAAGAAGAAGGCGAAGCCCGCGAAGAAGGGCAAGGCCAGCAAGTCAAAGTCGTCGAGCAAACCCAACAAGGCCGCGAAGTCGGCAAAGTCCAACAGCGCGAAGAAGGCCGGCAAGAATGCCGGCAAGAACGTCGGCAAGATGGTTTTCTACTTCGGTGAAACGAAGTGCGAAGGTCACGCTGGTCAGAAGATGCTGCTTGGCGGCAAGGGCGCGAATCTCGCCGACATGGTCTCGATCGGCCTGCCGGTTCCGCCCGGTTTCACCATCACCACCGACACCTGCGCCGCGTACTACGACTGCGGCGGCAAGTTGCCGAAGGGCCTGATGGATGACGTCCAAAAGAACATCAAGATGTTGGAGAAAGAACTCGGCAAGAAGTTCGGCTCCGACACGAATCCGCTGCTCGTTTCCGTGCGCTCGGGCGCGGCGGTTTCGATGCCCGGCATGATGGACACCGTCCTCAACCTCGGCCTCACTGATAAGGCGGTTGAAGGTCTCGCGAAGGGCACGGGCAACCGTCGCTTCGCGTTCGACGCGTATCGCCGACTCATCAACATGTTCGGCGACGTCGTCATGGGCGTCGATCACCACAAGTTCGAGCACGCCTTTAGCGCGATCAAGACGAAGTACGGCGTGAAGGAAGACACGCAGGTTCCGACCGAAGGTCTCGAAGAACTCGTGGCCGAATACAAGAAGGTCTACAAGGATCAAGTTGGCGCTGATTTCCCGCAAGATCCGATGTTGCAACTCGAGCACGCCATCAAGGCGGTGTTCAGTTCGTGGAACGGTGAGCGCGCGATTGAGTACCGCCGCATTCAAGAGATTCGCGGCCTCAACGGCACCGCGGTCAACGTGCAGGCGATGGCCTACGGAAACATGGGCGAAACGTCGGGTACGGGTGTGGCGTTTACGCGCGACAACACGACCGGCGAGAACGTCTTCTACGGCGAGTTCCTCGTGAACGCGCAGGGCGAAGACGTGGTCGCGGGCATTCGTACGCCAGAGCCGATCGCGATGATGGAGAAGCGCTTCCCGAAGGCGTACGCCCATCTCATGAAGGTGCGCGCGAAGCTTGAGAAGCACTACAAGGACATGCAAGACATCGAGTTCACCGTTGAAAACGGCAAACTCTTCATGCTGCAAACCCGCACAGGAAAGCGCACGGCGCAAGCCGCCGTTCGCATCGCTGTTGAAATGGTGAAGGAGAAGTTGATCGACGAGAAGACTGCGCTCAAGCGCATTCCTGCGAGCGATCTCACGCAACTCCTGCTTCCGTACTTCGCGGCTTCAGACAAGAAGGCCTCCGAAGTCGTCACGAAGGGCATTGGTGCTTCACCGGGGGCAGCAACGGGCAAGCTCGCGTTCACCGCAGCAGAAGCCGTTGAACGCGCGAAGAACGGCGAGAAGGTGCTCCTCGTCCGCAAGGAAACGAGCCCCGAAGACGTCGCTGGTATGCACAGCGCCGACGGCATTCTCACGTCGACCGGCGGTAAGACGAGCCACGCGGCCGTCGTTGCAGTTGGTTGGGGTAAGTGCTGCGTCGTCGGCGCAGGCGAACTTTCGATCGATGAAAAGGCTGGAAAGCTCTTCGTCAACGGTCGCACCTTCGGTCGCAACGATGTGCTTTCGATCGACGGCGCGACTGGTGAAGTCATGGTCGGTTCGGTCACGCGCACGGTGCCAGAGAAGCCATCGGGCGAGTTCGCGAAGATCATGGAATGGTCGACGAAGTACGCGTCGATGAAGGTTCGCACCAACGCCGACAGCCCAGAAGACGCGCGTCGTGCGCGTGATTTCGGCGCAGTTGGTATTGGTCTTTGCCGCACCGAACACATGTTCTTCGGTGGTGATCGAACCGCGGCGATTCGCGAGATGATCCTTTCGGAAACGACCGAAGCGCGCGAGAAGGCGCTTGCGAAGTTGCTGCCGTTCCAACGCGCAGACTTCCACGGCATCTTCACGGCGATGGATGGCCTGCCCGTCACGGTGCGCCTCCTCGATCCGCCGCTCCACGAGTTCGTTCCGCACGAGGAAGCGCAACAGCGCGAACTCGCGAAGGAAATGGGCCTTTCGCTCGAGCAAGTGCAGCGTCGCGTGAAGCAGCTGCATGAAGCGAACCCGATGCTCGGTCACCGCGGCTGCCGTCTCTCGATCACGTATCCCGAGATTCTCCGCATGCAGATTCGTGCGATCGTCGAAGCAGCGATCGACTGCCGTGCGAACAAGATCGATGCACGGCCTGAGATCATGCACCCGCTCGTCGGCACGAAGAAGGAGCTCGCGCTCCTTCGGAAGTGGACCGAAGAGACGATCGCGCAGGTTTGCTCGGAACGCGGCGTCAAGATGAGCGGCAAGAACGGCCTCGAGATTCCGATCGGCACGATGATCGAAATCCCGCGCGCTGCAGTGACCGCCGACGAAATCGGCGAATGCGCCGACTTCTTCTCGTTCGGTACGAACGACCTCACGCAAATGACCTTCGGTTACAGCCGCGACGACATCGGTTCGTTCCTCCCGGCGTATCTCGAGAAGGGCATGCTTGAAAAGGATCCGTTCCAGTCGATCGACACGGTCGGCGTGGGCGGCCTCGTCAAGATGGCGTGCGAGAAGGGACGCGCGGTCGCGAAGGCCGAGAAGAAGGCGTTTAAGCTCGGCGTCTGCGGCGAACACGGCGGCGATCCATCGTCGATCGCGTTCTTCCAGAAGTGCGGCCTCGATTACGTCAGCTGCTCGCCGTTCCGCGTGCCGGTCGCACGCTTGGCGGCGGCGCAAGCTGCGCTTCTTTGAGCGCTCGCAACTGGCCTGCGGGGCGGCTTCGCCGCGTCCGCAGGCCTTTGCTCGCTTTGGTGCTGACCACGCCAAAGGGAGCGCCCGCAGGCGCGACCGCGAGAATGACGGCCGCTCGCTTTGGTGCTAGGACATGAAACAACGCCCGCGGCGAAAGCCGCGGGCGTTGTCGTTTGTGCTGGCTTCACGCGAATTGGATCAGTCCACGAAGTTCGTCAACTGCTTCATCACGCCTTTCGCATGATGAAGCAGTAGTTGAAGCCGCGCAGGAAGAAGTTGCCTTCTTCGGCGGCTTTGCGCCAGTTGCCGTAGGTGAGCTTCTTGTTGTGGCGAACGACGCAGATGATGTCGACCGGCGCGAAGTACTTGCGCATGATCGCGAAGAGCTCAAAGCCGATCGGCATGAACTCACTGCCTTTGACCGCTTTTCCGTCGCGGTCGCGCTTCTTGCGCCACGAGTCGCTCACGTAGAGCCCCATGTAGCGGCCGGGCTTGAGCACCCGGTGAATCTCGCGGATCACGTCCTCCATCGCGCGGTAGTACGTGCGGCCTTCATCTTCGCCGCCTGAATCGAGTTTACCGATGCAGCGCGCGTCGTCGGAGTATTCGACGTGTGTCGAATAGGGCGGATCGATGAAGACGAAATCGACCGACTCTTTCGCGAGTGGCAACTTGCGCGAGTCGTTCTTTTGGATCTCTTCGCGTTGCGGATTGAGATCGAATCCAACGCCTTTGCGCTTGAGATCGCGACACACGTCGAGCGTGGTGCCTGAGCCGCACATGGGATCGACGACGACATCGCCTTCGCGCGTGTACCGCGAGAGCAACTGCCAAATCACCCACGATGGCGTTGCGCCGATGTAGTCCTTGTCGCCCTGCATCGAGCCCGAGCCGATGACTTCATCGCCTTGGATGACGATTTCGCGCGGCTCTTCACCTCGCTGCAATCGCTGCTTTTTCTGCGCCTCGCGCATCGCGGGGCTGTCGTAGTGCTGGCTTGGGTACTCCCAAAGCGTGGTCGGAAAAATGCGCAGTGGGGGGCGCTCTTCGCGGCGACGCGGTGCAGCGTCGCGCCCATCGCCACCTCCGCGAGAAGAATGTGGCGGGCGATTCGAACGATCAGATTGCTCACGGAACGGCTTCGGCACGGGCGGAGTGTACGGCTCACACGAGAAGCCCGGCGATCGCTCCCGCCGCGCCGGCTCCCACGACGAGGATCGGCGCGACGAGCGAACCCTTCACGTAAAAAACGATGCCAATCGCAAGTCCGATCAAGGGCGACGTCCATTCGCCGAAGAACACAGGTCGTTTCGGCCATCCGCCACTTGTTTCGATCATGAAGAGGATCGCGGCGCCCGCGATCAGGCCGACTGCAACCGCGCTCAAGAAGTCGAGCATCTTTCGCGCGGGTTTCCACGAGACGAGCCTCTCGAAGAAGCCGAAGCCGAGGAACGTGAAACTGAACGCGGGCAGGAAGATCCCGGCGGTGAAGGCAAGCGCGCCCGCAAGGCCACCACCCTGATAGCCGACGAACGTGCCGAAGATGACAAGCGGCGCAGGCAGCACGCTTGCAATCGCGATCCCGTCGAGGCACGCCTGCTGTGTCATCCAACCGCCGTCGCCCGCCGCGACCGAACTTACGTAGGGGAGCGCGGTGTACGCGCCGCCAAACGTCACAAGCCCGGCGACCAGCCCGTGTCCGAAGAGATCGGCCGCACCGCGCGGTTCGGTCGATGCGACACCCTCGACCGCAAGCCCGCCGCCGAACTCAACGACGTTCACCCAGACGATCGAGGCGACGAACACGACGAGCATGGGAAGTTTGTTCGTGTCGGATGCTGCGGTCCAGATGGGCGCAACGAGTTTGAACACCGCGCGCACGATGAGTGCGCAGGCTGCAATTTGCATCGCTGCCATCGCGCCCGCGACGCTCGGCGATTGCATGTTGATGATGCTGTAGAGCGCGCTTGCAATGAGCATGAGCACGAGTCCGGGCAGCATGAAGCCGAGGCCTGCCGCGACGCCGCCCCAGCGGCCGCCGCGCACGGTGCCGAGGTAGCAGCACATCTCATGCGCCTCTGGGCCAGGCAGCACTTGATAGACGCCGAGGGCGCGACGGAACTGCGTTGAATCGGTCCATTTGCGCCGCTCGACGAACTCGTCGAGGAGCGCGTGGATCTGCACGACAGGTCCACCGAAGGCACGCGCGCCGAACGCAAGAAACGTCGTGAAAATCGCGGCAAAACCTCGGTCTTCACCCATCGTCGGTGTCGTGGATTCTGTGCCGTTTGCCATGCTCCGCCACTGTACCTGACGCAAATCAGGACTTTCGGTTGGATCTCACCCGAGCGGAAGTAGAGTGTGCGGATGTCGAAAGCCCTCCTTTGTGCCGGTAACCGTCTGCTCGCTGCGCCGCACATCACACCTGTCTTGGCCTCGTTCATCCTCGCGAGCGCGGCGCATGCGGTCGACGTTTCGGTCTCCGCCATCGAAATTACCCAGGGCTTTCAGGCCGCGGCAGATACGACGCCACTCATCGCCCGGAACGCGACAGCGGTGCGCGTCAAAATCTCGTTGAACGGCCAAACGACCGCACAAGCGGGCGTCGATGCGGTGCTGCGCATCTACGCGAATGGCGTCGAGATTCCAAGTTCGCCCGTCTACTCGTCCAACGGTCCCATCACGGCGCCCGTTTCGCCGAACAGCGCGAACATCAACGACACGCTCAACTTCATCTGCTTCCCGCCGCAATCGACCGACGTCGACTTCACTGTGACGGTGAACCAGTTCCGCACGATCGCGGAGACGAACTACGCGAACAACACGACGAGTGTGCTCAACAAGTCGTTCCTCTGCCGCAAGATGGTGGACATCGCATACGTACCTGTGAACTACACGTTTGGCGCGGGGCTGCCGCAGCAATCGTTCATGGAGCCAGGATTCGGCGACGCATTCTTGCGCGGTATCTATAAGACCGGCGACTGGAACTACCACCGCGTGCCCGTGACGCCTCCCGTGGTTTCGTCGAGCATCGAAACGGCGAACACGGCGCTTCTCAATACGCTTAGTTCGTTGCGGCAGACAACGATTCCTGCTTTGGGCTTTCAGCGGCCTGAGTTCATCTACGGTTGGCTTCCCGGAAATCCGTTCAGCGGGAACGGGCAAGCGATCGGTATCCCTGGCGATGCCGCGTTCGGCAACACCGAGAACTCGCGATTCCAACGCACATTTGCGCACGAAATCGGGCACTTGTGGGGACTTTCGCACAATTCAACGACGCTCGGAGTCGCATCCTTTGACGTTGAGTATCAACTCAAGGATCCGCTCAACATCGCGCAAGTGCAGGCGTCGACGAAGTCGGACATCATGGTTGCGGGCCTCCTGACGAATCAGGCATGGGTCGCTTCGGGTTCGTATCTCGACTGCATCAATGACGCGCGCACGACGTGCACCGCCGCAGATGAAAATGGCGCCGCGACTGATGCTGCGTCGGATGTTCCGAGCGATGCGACATCGGTGTTGCGACTGACCGGCGCCCATGATCACGTGATGCGTCGCGTGACACTCGACGCAGCGATGCCGAATGAACTCGTCGTGCCGACCATCGATAACCCTGCGGGAAATGTGCTCGTGGAAGCATTCGATGCATCGGGCGCGTTGCTTCACTCGGTGCGTGTCGATACGCGCGCCTGCCGTGAGAGCTGCGCAGATCCATCGCACCAACACAGCACAACGTCGCTCTTTGTGAATCTTCCACGCTGGGCGAAGGGCCGCGAGATCGCGCGCGTTCTCGTGCGCGAGTGGACGAAGTCGAAGGGAAGCTCGTCGGCTGGCCGCCCGCTTGCCGAGATGCTTCGAACGGCGCATGCGCCGGTGATTGCAGGCATCGACGTCGGCCCCGCGCAGCCGGGTCCGATCGCATTCGATCCAGCGATCGATCACCTCGAAGGCCGCGTGCGCATGTCGTGGAATGCCACCGATGCCGACGGCGACGCACTCGTTGCCGATCTCCTCTACAGCCCAAACGGCGGCGAAGCATGGCTACCGATCGCGGTTGGTCTTCGTGAGAGTTCGTTTGATTTCGATGCGTCGGATCTTCCCGCGAGCCAAGGCCGCGACGCGCGATTCCGCGTTCGTGTGAGTGATGGTCTCGGCACCTCGGACGAACTCGCGAGCGCGACCTACTCGTTCGGAAACAGTGCACCGCCAGATGTCCACTTCATTGCGCCGAACACCGCGACCATCGTGCCGCAGGGCGCGACGGTGCTGCTGCATGCGTCGGCGTGGGATATCGACGACCAATTGCTTGGCGACGCGGCGATCACGTGGACCTCGAGCCGCGACGGCGCGCTCGGCACAGGACGGTTCCTTCCCAAGCGCAATCTCTCGGTGGGTGCTCACACCATCACGCTGCGCGGAACGGATTCGGGTGGCCTCTTCACGGAGAAGACGATCACGCTGAGTGTGTCTGCGCGCAACTACAACAACGGTGATTTCGATGGCGATGGAGCCGTCGGCGCGAGCGATTTGACGATCATGCTTTCCGCGTGGGGCGGCAACGGCATCGCGGATATGAATCTCGATGGCGTGGTCGGTTCGGAAGATCTCGCGGACCTTCTCGCGCGCTGGAATTGAGGCCTCGGTTCATGACGCACCGAAATGCGATCGGCGATCACACGTTCGATGTGAGGGCCGATCCGATGACTGATGCGATAACTGATGCGATGACGAATCCGACGGCTGACGTGATCGTCGTCGGGCTCGGAACGATGGGTTCAGCCGCGATCTTGGAACTCGCGCGTCGCGGCGTGCGGGTTGTCGGCATCGATCGCTTCGCTCCGCCGCACGACCGCGGCTCGGGGCATGGCGGCAGCCGCGTCATTCGTCTCGCGTACTTTGAACACTCGGATTACGTGCCGCTCCTGCGTCGCGCGTACGAGGGCTTTGAGCGGCTTGAGCGGGACGCGGGCGTGGTGCTGAAGACTGAGTGCGGCGTGGTGATGGGCGGCGCAGCGGGAAATCCGGCCTCGGCCGGCATGCTGCGCAGCGCTTGCGCGCATGGGCTTGAGGTCGAGCATTTCGACGGCGCGGAGTTGATGCGGCGATACCCGCAGTTTTCCGTGCCGCGTGATTGGGAGATCGTGCGCGAAGCGCGCGGTGGTTTCGTGCGGCCGGAGGCGACGATCCGCGCGGCGCTCGCGGAGGCGGAGCGGTTGGGCGCGACGATCGTGCGGAACACGCCCATCACGCGGTGGGAGAGTGACGGCCAGCGTGTGTGCGTCGTTGGCGGGACTGCGTCGTCCACACGTCGATGGGAAGCGGGGGCGTTGGTGCTTTCGTCGGGGGCGTGGATGCCGGGGCTGTCAGCGGGCACGTCAGCCGGCAGCTCTAGCATTGGTGCGTCCAATCCATTTGCGCTTCGGCCGACGCGCGAGACGCTCGTTTGGATGGACGACGCGGGCGATCGTCGCTGGCACGCGAGCGAGATGCCGGTGTGGTTCTTCGACCGTGGCGCGGAGCCACCCGTCTACGGGATCCCGGCCTTCGACAGCATGGGTTCGCCGCGAGGACTCAAGGTTGGGCTTCACGGACGTGGCCCCGACGCAGCACCGGAATCGATCGGGGATGCGGTTGACCCAGCGATCGTCGCCGAAACGTGCGCCGCGACGGCGGAGCGCATTCCGATCGCCGCGTCGCGTGCAACCAATCACGCGTGTCACTGCATGTACACCATGTCGCGGGATGGGCACTTCGTGGTCGGTCTGCATCCTGAGTTCGCAAACGTCGCGGTCGCGTGCGGCTTCAGCGGCCATGGCTTCAAGTTTGCGCCGGTGATGGGTGAAGCGCTCGCCGACCTGGCTCTGGATGGGCGCACGGCGTTACCGATCGGGTTTCTCGCGCCGCATCGTTGATTGCCAAGCTCGCCGCTGCGGCGTCGAACTTTCGCGCGGATCCGGCCAAAGCGAGCGCTCGTTGCTTTCGCGGTCGCGCCTGCGGGCGCTCCCTGTGGCGTGGTCTACGCCAAAGCGAGCGAAAGCGAAGCGAGTCGCGAGCGCTCGTTGCTTTCGCGGTCGCGCCTGCGGGCGCTCCCTGTGGCGTGGTCTACGCCAAAGCGAGCGAAAGCGAAGCGA
>JBEIJG010000069.1:0-10936 GCA_040380385.1 Phycisphaeraceae bacterium
CACTCGCGATCGGCACGCTTGCGTCGGCGATCGCTGCCACAGCGACTGGTTGGCTCCTCGTCCCCAGGCGGATCGATCTCGCCTCCGACGCTGAGGCCTCACTTGAACTTCGCGCATTCGCGGCACGGGCCGCCGGAATTCCGTTTCTCATCGCACTCTTCGTGCAGATGCCAGCCTTTGTGATTGGTCGTGCGGCGGATCTTGCGACGCTCGGTGTGTTCACGCTCGCGCAACGATTGACGTCGTTGCCGAGTGAAATCGCGCTGCCAGTTTTCGGCACGGTGCTCGCGCCGGCATACGCGCACATTCGCGAAGATCGCGAGCGGCTTCGTCGCGTGTGGCTGCTTGCGGTCTCTGGCGTTGCGATTTTGGTTGCACCCGCGGTCGCGGCCGTTGCGGTGCTCGACGGACGAGTTCCGACGGTGGTCTACGGCTCTGAGTATGCGGGGCCGACTGGCCTGGTCGCGCTCCTAGCGATCGCGAGTTGGTTCTCCGTCATCGCGAGTTCGTGCGGGGCACTCTTTTGGGGCGTTGGCCGACCAGATCTCGATCGCATTGCCATGCTGATTCGGCTCGCCGCGATGATCGCGGTTGGAGTCCCCGCGACCGCGCGTTGGGGAGCCGTTGGATTCTCCGCGGCATTCGCCATCGCACACGGGGTTTGCGCGGTCGCTTCGTTGCTCTTTGCGCTTCGCGTCGTGGGAGCAACGGCGGGCGATGTGATTCGAGCGCTGCTTCCATCGATCGGTTGTGGCGCGCTTGTCGCGATGGTTTCGCTGCTTGCGCTGCGCATCGCCGAAGGACGTGGTTGGACTGGGCCGACTCCCGTTGTGATCGTGCTCGCATTTGCCGCGTGGACGATGATTGTCTTCGCTTTCCGCATGAGGAGGGCGTCGCGTGGCTGATCCGAATCGCGCGTCCGTCGACGGTTCCGTCGCCCTCACGCGCGGGCATTGGATTGTGGCGTTGGCGCCGCTCGCGCTGGTGTTGCCTGCACACTTTCTTGTCGACGAGCGTGTCGCCCATTGGGCTCGTGCGCAGAGTCTCCACAAATCCGCGGCGATCCAGGCGGCCACAGAAGTTGGTGAAAGTACATGGTGGCTGATCGGGAGTGCGGTTTTGTTCGGGGGATTCGCGCTTGCGAAGTGGCACAACGCAGCACGCTGGGCGTTTGCGTTCTTTGTCGCGGTCGCGGGCAGCGGACTCGCGGGCAATATTTTGAAGTTGATCTTCGGGAAGTCGCGGCCGGAACGATTGTTTGAGGCGGGCTTCTTCGGCTTCACACCGTTCAGCTACGGACATGATGTGAACAGCTTCCCAAGCGGACATGCGACGACGTTCGGCGCGCTCGCGATGATGTTCGCGTTGCTATTTCCGCGATTCGGTTGGTGCTTTCTCTCGCTTGGCGCGTGTGGGATCTCAACGCGAGTCTTCGTCCAAGCGCACTATGTGAGCGATGTTTGCGCAGGATTGTCGCTCGGTATGTTGGGTGCACTGATGGTGTTTGTCGTGTGGCGTCGGCGCTGGCCTGCGAGCGTGCCCGTGCGCGGCCGCTGGGTGTGAATGATGCTCGCGGCTGCCGCTGCGGCGGCGACCCTTCGGCGTGGTATACGCCAGCGCGAGGGCACGACTCATCTCGGCCCCCTCGGATTCACTCCGAGGGGAGCCGGCCAGAGCGAGGGCGCGGCAAGAGCCGCGCTCGAGCGCTCAAACGCGAGCGCTCAGATACGCGAAGCAGGTTGCGAGCGCTCAAATACGCCTGCCACACTCGCCGGCTTCGAAGAGATGCGCATGCGCGCTGTCGAACGACACGCCCGCAGCATCACCTTCGCGGAGGCTACGTGCCACGTCCGCATCGAGCCGCGCGACAAGCCGTCCCCAAGACGTATCGAGCGCGATATCCGTGCGATCACCAAGTCGCTCAACGGCCGCGATCGAGGCCGCGACGCTTCCTGCAGTGTTTGGAGCGACGAGCTTCACGCGATCCGGGCGGAAACCAAGCGCACATGCACGATCACCGAGTCGCGCGTACTCCGCGCCAAGCGCGATCGCCACGCCGTTGGCGGTGAACGTACCAGCCTTCAGATGCCCGTCCACGAGGTTCATGGGTGGAGTCCCGATGAAGCCTGCGACAAAGCGATTCGCCGGTCGTTCGTAACACTCCTGCGCACTCGCATTCTGCTGCACACGGCCTTTGTGCATCACGACGAGGCGATCTGCGAGCGTCATCGCCTCCTCTTGATCATGCGTCACGTAGACGATCGTCGCCGCGAGACGCCGATGCAGCATGCGCAACTCGGTGCGCGTTTCAATACGCAGGCGAGCATCGAGGTTTGAAAGCGGCTCGTCAAAGAGGAAGACCTTTGGATCGCGCGCAATCGCGCGGCCAACCGCCACGCGTTGCCGCTGTCCGCCCGAAAGCTCGCGCGGATAGCGATGGAGCAGCGCATCAAGACCAAGCGTCTTTGAAACTTCGGCAATACGCGCGTTGATCGCTTGCGATTCGTCTCTTCGTGCGCTGCCTGCGCCTGTCAATGCCGCGATCAAGCCACTTCGGTGGGCGCGGCGCGTCTCCAAACCAAACGCGATGTTCTGTGCGACGGTGAGGTGCGGGTAGAGCGCGTAATTCTGAAAGACAAACGCAATGTCGCGATCTTTCGCAGGGACATCGTTCACGAGTGTTCCGTCGATCTCAAGCGAGCCTTCCGAGATTTCTTCGAGCCCAGCGATCATGCGCAACGTCGTGCTCTTTCCACAGCCCGATGGCCCAACAAGAACACAGAATTCGCCGTCTTTGATCGAGAGATCGACGGCATCGACAGCGCGGAAACTCGCGCCGCCATCGCCTGTGTAGACCTTGCCAACTTTGGTGATCGTCACATTCGCCATCGCGGATACCTCAACCTTTCACCGCGCCACGCGCGAGACCTTCGACGAAGGTCTTCTGCGCTGCGATGAAGAGAACAATGCAGGGGATCATGGTGAGCACGGAGAGCGCCATCAAGAGATGCACATCTTCGAGCCCGCCGTACTGGTTCTTGAACCCGTTGAGGGCGACTGCGAGTGTCGCTGATTCATCGGAGTGCAAGTAGATAAGCGGCCCGAGGAAATCGTTCCACGTGCCGATGAACGTAAACACTGCGCAAATCGCTGTCACGGGACGACAAAGCGGCAAAATGATGCGCCACCAAATCGCGATATGTCCAAGTCCGTCGACGCGTGCGGCTTCGACAAGTGACTCCGGAATCTGCGCGATGAACTGTCGATACATGAAGATGAAGAACGCGTTTCCGAAGAACGCGGGCACGACGAGCGGCATGATCGTGTCGATCCATCCGAACTGTCGGAAGAGTAGAAAGAGCGGGATCATCGTCACTTGGCCTGGCAACATCATCGTGCCGAGCATGACGAGAAACAGCGGATTTCGGCCGCGAAAACGAAGGCGTGCAAACGCGTAGCCGACGGCGCTCGACGAAACAACGGTGCCGAGTACGACGAGCACGGTGACAACGATCGAGTTCGAAAGTGCGTCGACGAAGCCCATCCACGGCACGCTGCCCGTTTCACGCACGGCGTTGGCGTAGTTTGCGAATTGCGGATTCGGCGGAAAAAGCGCGATGCCAGAGCTTCCCGTGATCGCAGCTTCCGCGCGTTGTGGCGTTTCAAGACTGACGACCGTCATCCACCAAAGCGGGAAAATGAACGCCGCCGTACCCAGAATGAGTACGAACCAGAGAATGGCATTGGTCAGCGGAGTGCGCTTCATTTCTTGAGACTCTCGTAGTAGACAACACGCGCACTCGTACGCAGGATGATGGCCGTGAGCACAAGCACGATGACGAGGAGAATCCACGCCATCGCGCTCGCATATCCCATGTCGTAGAGCTCAAACGCTTTGTTGAAGAGATAGAGCACGTAGAAGCGGGTGAGGTCGCCTGGTTCGCCTCCTGTCATCACGAACGCTTGCGTGAAGACTTGGAAAGAACCAATGACCGCCATGATCAAGTTGAAGAGAATCACGGGCGAGAGCATCGGGAGCGTGACACGGAAGAAGCGTCGCACGGGGCCCGCGCCGTCGATTTCCGCGGCTTCGTAGAGATCGCGTGGAATCTGCTGCAAACCTGCGAGATACACCATCATCGAACCACCGACGATCCAGAAACTCATGATCGCAAACGCGGGCGGGCCGAAGAGTGCCGCGTCTTTTCCAAACCACTCAGGGCCTGGAATGCCCACGAATTCAAGCGTGCGATTGAGTAGTCCGCCTTCGCTGTCGAAGATCCAACGCCAGAGAATCGAGACGCCAACGCCCGCGAGCACGCTCGGCAAGTACCACGCCGCCCGGAAGAACGCGATACCGCGCACCTTCTGCATCATCACGACCGCCGCGAGAAGTGCGAGGAATTGTCCGCCCGGCACAGCGATCGCCGCGTAGTAGAGCGTCACTTGAAACGCGGTATGAAATCTTCCGTCGCGCGCGAGAAGTTGCGCATAGTTGTCGGTTCCGACCCAATCTGCGCCAGAGAGCGGCCCGATGCCTTTCCAATTCGTGAGCGAAAGCACGAGTGAAAGCAGAATCGGGAACGCCATGAAGATGAGGAAGCCGATCACCCACGGCGATGCGAAGAGGAAGCCCGCGCGCTCTTCGCGGCGGGTGTTCGCACGTGATGGTCCGCTCAAGAAGAGCCACGCGATCACCGCAAGCACGCCACCAAGAAGCGCGATGCCGATGGTTGCGAAGGTGTTCCACCGCACGGGTTCGGGCCGCACACCGCCCGGTACAAACGCGACGTGCGCGTTCCATTTCTCGTTGAATTGTTCGACCGCTTGCGCGATGGTCAGGTCGCCCGTCTTGAGGCCCTGATCCATCGTCGAACCGAGAATCTGTTCGAACGTCGGATCGGCAGGCCAGCCGACGACGACCGACTCTGGAATCGCGTCGAGGTAGCCTTGGTTGTTCGCGGGCGGCAAGGTCGCATCGAGAAACGCGCTGCTTTCCGCGACCGATTTCATCGTGGGAATCGCAAGGCCGAGCCGCGCGTTCGCGGCTTGACTCTTCGCGTCGGTCAACCACTTGATGAGTTTCCACGATTCTTCGGGGTACTTCGTATCGCGTGCCATCGACCAACTCACGGTTAGCACGCAGTTTGCTTCGGCGCTTCCCTTTGGAAGCGGCGCAAAGTCCCACTCAAAGCCGTTCGCTTCGCCTGCCTTGGGAATGTTGCGGTAACTCGGTACGACCCAACGGCCAAACGGGCCCGCCATGCCGACTTTTCCGCCGAGAAACACGCTTGCGCCTGTTGCGATCTTGCTCTTGCCGCTGGTCAGCGTGTTCTCTTCGTTGTGACGCCACCCACGCAGACGCTCAAGCGCGGCGATCGAGTTTTGCTCTGCAACGCGAATGTTCTCGAGATTGTCGTCAATCGCTTCGCAACCTTCCGTGCGCAAGTAGGTGCGCACCATCACCGGCCACGTGACGAACTCGCTGCCGGTAATACCAGGCAGTTCACCGAGTTTTCGCGCTGCCGCGATGTAGTCGTCCCACGTCCACGAGTTCGACGGAAATGCGAGCCCCGCTTGTCGGAAGAGATCTTTGTTGTAGTAGAAGCCGACGGTCGTGAAATCTTTCGGGATGCCGTAGAGCGTGCCCATGCCGACGCGTCGGCCGTCGAAGCGGAAGGCATCCACCGTTTGCGGGTAGAACGCGCCGAGGTCGAGCGCATTCGCGTCACCCGACTTGCGCACTTCTTCTTCGCGCGCCACGAATTCGTCGATTCCGCGAAGAAGATCGAGGCTCGCGAAATTCGCCACGCGCTCGTAGCCAACGTAGAAGACGTCGGGCGCTTCGCCCGCGGCCATCATCGTTTGCAACTTCGTGTAGAAGCTGCCCGCGTCGCCAGGGTTCAAGCGCTTGACGCGTACACCAGGATTCGCAGCCTCAAACGCGCGGAGCGAATCCTCAACAATCTTGTCTTCTTCCTGTCCGCCCTCGCCGGACCAGTGCATGACCGTGAGCACGATGTCGTTGGCACCATGCTCACCGGAGGTCGCGGTGCGATAGATCACGCGGGCGAATGCAGCGACCACGAGCACCATCGCGATGAACGCAAGGCCGAGACGAATGAACCGTCCGATCTTTCTCGCAGGCGATGCAGGGGACTCCGAGGATTCCGACATGGGCGGCGAGTATAAATGAACCATGCGTTTCTTCCTGCTTTTGGCGCTGCTCGCAGCGAGGTTTACCGCGGGCGCGTGTGCGGCCGTCGGATCACCGCCGTCGATGGAGGTCGTTTCGATCGCGCCTGCGCGGTCCAAGGTGACGTTTTCGTATCGACCCGAGCGCGCAGAAGCGAAGGTCTTCCTCGCGGGGGAGTTCAACGGATGGAATCCCACGCGGACGCCGATGGAGCGGATGGGCGACGGCTTCTGCCGCGCAACGATCGAACTCGCGGACGGCCGATACGCCTACAAGTTCGTGGTTGACGGAACGTGGATGGCGGATCCTGCGAACGATGTACGTGAGCCGGATGGGCACGATGGCTTCAACTCGGTGCTTGTGATCGGCGGTGCGGCTGCGCTTGAAGCCACATTTGACGTTTCCGCGGCTCGTGCGGGCGACGGGAAAATCGAGATCGCCGCGTGCAAACACGATCCAACGCAAACCATGTGGCTGCAGCAGGAAGCGGACGGCGCGGTACTCGTCCGGTTCCGCACGCTTGCAGGCGACGTCGAATCGGTGGCGTTGGTGCTCGATGGCGGACAGCCGCAGACCATCCCACAAGCGATGGCACACACCGCGCGCATCGGGAGTTTCGACTGGTGGCAGATCCGCATTCCCGACGGACAGGTCGGCAAGTCGTATGGGTTCATCGCGATCGACGGCGCTGAGCGTTGGACCGATGTCGCGGAGTTTCGCGTGCCACAGCCGCAACCCGAGCCGCGATTCCGCACGCCCCATTGGGCGCGTGATGCGGTTTGGTACCAAATCATGCTCGATCGCTTCGCAAACGGCGACACGACCAATGATCCACCGAACACGCGTCCGTGGACGAGTGCGTGGCGCACGACGAGTCCGTGGGAAACCGCGAACGGTCAGACCTTTTGGGAATGGTCCGTGTTCAATCGCCACTATGGCGGCGATCTCGAGGGTTTTCGCGCGCGCATTCCGTATTTGAAGTCGCTCGGCGTCAATGCGATCTATCTCAATCCGGTCTTCGAGGCGCCGAGTCATCACAAGTACGACGCGACGAACTACGTGCACATCGACGACAACTTTGGATCAAAGGGCGATGCAGAAATGTCGGCGGCGAACGAGGACCTTCTCGACCCTTCGACGTGGGGTTTCAACCAGAGCGATCGACTTTTCCTTGAGGTACTACGCGAGCTGAAATCCGCGGGATTCCGCGTGATTGTCGACGGCGTTTTCAATCACGTCGGCGAGACGCATGTCGCATTCAGCGATGTACGCGGGCGCGGCGCGATCGGCAGTGAGTCGCCGTACGCAGACTGGTTCGAAATCGAGAGTTTCGAGCCGTTTGTCTATCGCGGTTGGGCAGGATTTGGCCAGTTGCCAGCGTTTCGAAAGTCAGAAGATGGACTCGCGAGCGCAACGCTGACAAAGCACATCATGGATGTGACACGGCGTTGGATGGATCCAAACGGCGATGGTGATCCGTCCGACGGTGTCGACGGTTGGCGGCTCGATGTGCCGAATGAAGTACCGATGGGTTTCTGGCGCGCGTGGCGCGATGTGGTGAAGGCGACGAACCCCGATGCCTACATCGTCGGCGAGATTTGGAAGCGCGCCGATGCATGGCTCGATGGCGAGACCTTTGACGCGGTGATGAACTATCCGTTTGCACAGGCCGTCGTCGCGTGGGTTTCGGGCGATCTCAAGCCGAGCGAACTCGACGCGCGCCTCGCCACGCTGCGACTTTCCTATCCCGAGCAGGCGAGCGCAGTCCTGCAGAATCTGCTCGCGGGGCACGACACCGATCGTCTCGTTTCGATGATCGCGAACCCTGGTCGCGGCTACGACCAAGCGAATAGCGAGCGGCCTGGTTCGCGGTACGTCGGCGCGCGGCCGTCGCCCGAGGCATATCGCCGCGCGCAGTTGGCGGTGCTTGTTCAAATGACGTACGTCGGCGCGCCGATGGTTTGGTACGGCGACGAAATTGGGATGTTTGGTTCCGACGATCCGTTCTGCCGAAAGCCGATGATTTGGCCGGATCTTGGGGCGTTCGAGGATCCAGACGAGCGTATCGATGAAGTGCATCTTGCCGCGTATCGCGCGATGATCGCGCTGCGATCTGCGTCGCCTGCCTTGCGCCGTGGCGCGTTCCGCACGCTTGTTGCCGATGACGCGCGCGATGTATGGGTCTTCGAGCGCTTGCTCGGCGATGAACGCGTCATCGTTGCGCTGAATACCTCGGGGAAAACGCAGGATTTCACGCTCCCCGATGCCGAATGGCGGGACTTCGACTGGACGGTTGCGTACGAAACACCGCAGGTTGTCGCGACGACGACCACCGCGATGGCGCCCACCGCGACGACGACCACCGCGACGACGACCACCGCTGCGAGGACGGCGCCCACTTCGACCACAGGCGCGGAGGCGGGGGACGCGTTGCGCGCGCGACCCTCACAGTCTTCGCCGCTTCCTCCACTGAGTGGACGCGTCTTCCGCGGAACGCGCAAGTAGTTGTTCACGGCGGTGAGGAGTGTGTATCACTACCGCTATGGCGACGTCGTCTCTCTCTGCGCATCCATTACTTCAAACGCGCCGTGCAGGCGTTTTGCTGCACATCACCAGTTTGCCGTCGCCGTTTGGTGCCGGTGACGTCGGCCCGAGCGCGTACGCCTTTGCAGATTGGCTTGCCGCTGCGGGTGTCAGTGTGTGGCAGATGCTCCCGATCGGGCCGGTGGGTTACGGTGACAGTCCGTACTCGTCACCATCTTCGTTTGCGATCGAGCCGACTTTTCTCGCGCTTGAGCCGCTTGTCGAAGAGGGGCTTCTTGCGAAGTCAGACTTGAAATTGCCCGTCCGCGAAGCGACGCGACTTCTTCGCGGCGATTGCGATTTCGTCGCAAATCGCGAGTTCCGCATGTCGCGTGCAGCGAAAGCGGCGGAGGCGTTCGCTGCGAAAAACGGCGCGAAATCGGCCGAATACAAGCGTTTTCTTGAACGCGCGACATGGCTCCCCGCGTGGATCGACTTCGTCGCAGGAACGGACGCGAGCGCGCGGGCGATGCACGCGTTTATTCAATTCAAACTCGATGCACAATGGGCGGAGTTGCGCGCGTACTGTGCGAAGCGCGGGATTGCGCTCATCGGCGACGTACCCATCTTCGTGACGGCCGACAGCGCCGATGTTCGCGCAAATCCCGAGCTTTTCCGGCTGCAAAAGAATGGCGCGCCCGAAGTTCTGACGGGTGTTCCACCCGATGGATTCAGCAAGGATGGTCAACTCTGGGGCCATCCGCACTATGCGTGGGATGCGCATCGCACGGAGAAGTTCGCCTGGTGGATTTCGCGCATCGCGTGTGCGGCGCAGCGCTTCGATCTTGTGCGCATCGATCACTTCATCGGCTTCCACAATGCGTATGAAGTTCCTGCGGGTGCAAAGAACGCGCGTAAGGGTGAATGGCGCAAAGCTCCCGGTCGCGAGCTTCTCACGGCGATGTCGAAGCGATTCGATAGCTTGCCGCTCATCGCGGAAGATCTCGGTGCACTGACGCCGGAAGTCGAAGCACTGCGCGATGATTTCGGTCTCGCTGGCATGCGCATTGTTCAGAATGCGTTCTGGAGCGGAAAGTCCGGCGACATGCCGCACAACCATCCGTTCCGCGCTGTGGTCTACTCGGGCACGCACGACAACGAGACGACTGAGCAGTGGTGGCGTTCTCGCAACGCGGCAGAGAAGGCGCGATTCCGCGCGTTTGCTGGCGACGGACCGGTCCACGAAGCGATGAACCGCATTGTGCTCGCCTCCCCCGCGGCGCTCGCGGTGCTGCCGATGCAGGATCTTCTCGGGCTCGGCCGCGAGGCGCGTATGAACCTTCCCGGGACGGCGACGGGGAACTGGAAGTGGCGCATGCTTCCGGGTGCCGCATCCAAGCGGTTGGCTGCGCGATTGCGCGCCATGATCGACGCTTCCGGCCGCCTGTAGCGGGCTGATTCGCCCTCCAATCTCGGCCGCCGAATCCACTATTCTTCCGCGAATGGCCGCGAAGAAGTCGAACAAGAGTTCTGTTGCAAACACTGCTCCTACTGCGCACCGCCGTACGGTTGTGCCAACGCCTCTTACGCCAGAGGACGCGCGCGCACAGCTTCGCGAGCTCGCCATGAATCTCTGGTGGAGTTGGAACGAGATCGCGCGACGGCCGTTCGCAGCGCTCGATCCGGTGTTGTGGCACGCAACGAAACACTCGCCGCTTGCGACGTTGGTCCATGCAGGTCCAGCGACGATCGAAGCGGCATGTGCAGAGCCAGGTTTTCGTCTCGCACTCGCCGACGCGCGCGCGGCACTCACAGAGGCCATGTCAGCGCGGACGTGGTGGGATGACGCGCACGCAAAGGCGAAGCCAGGAACACAAATCGCCTACTTTTGCTCTGAGTACGCGATCCACGAAAGTGTGCAGCAGTACTCGGGTGGTCTCGGTGTTCTCGCAGGAGATCACCTCAAGAGTGCAAGTGATCTCGGCGTGCCACTTGTCGCGGTTGGCCTGTACTACCGACACGGCTACTACATCCAACAATTCGCCGACGACGGCAGCACGAAAGTGCTCTACCCGGTCTACGACCGCGCCACGATGCCTGTCGTCGAAACTGGAGTTTCGATTGAGTGTCCGATCGGTGATCGCCATGTGCGGGCGAAGGTCTTGCGCATGGATGTTGGGCGCACGCGCGTCTACTTGCTCGACACGGATTTGGCGG
>JBEIJG010000070.1:0-10901 GCA_040380385.1 Phycisphaeraceae bacterium
CCGATCGCGGTTGGCGGCGGTGGCAGCACGACCGTGCGCGTCGCACTTGCGCTACCGACGAAGAATCCAAGGGCGGTGATTGCAACGCCCGTGGTGAGTGCGGCGATGGTCGAGCGTCGGTCGAAAGAAAGTGTGAACGTTGGCATAGGTGACGTCAGAGTTGCATCGCGGGAGTGAAGCCGCGCAGCACGCGATTGAGGTATCTGAAGTATCTGCGGTCCGCCGTCGGAGAAACGAAGACACCGCCGAAGCTCGACTGATTGGGTGCGAATTGTACGGACGACAGAGCGTCTGCGCGGATTCCATCGCAATTCAGAACGGAAACCCAAAAAGGAAAACCTCGGGCAGAAACTCAGAACGGAATTTCAGCCGAGAACGAGAAGACTTGCGTCTCGTCCGACTCTTGCTTCAAGAGCGGAACCGCGAAGTCAAACGCGAGCGGCGCAGGGCCGAACTGCGGGATGTACAACCGGACGCCAAGACCCACCGACACGCGGTACTGATCAAGTCCGACGTCGTCGGTGACCGTACCCGAGTCGACGAATGCCACGCCAGCGAACGAATTCTGGAAGATTGGCTGTTCGTACTGAGCGCCCGCGAAGAACATCCAAAGGCCGCCGACGGGATCGATCGGATCCGTGTCTGGATCGATGTTTGCCGTTGCTTTCGGGCTGACCGTGCGGAACTCGAAACCACGGAACGTACGACCGCCGAGGTAGAAACGCTCGTACACCGGTGCGTCGTCGCCGAAGATGTAGCCGAGGTCGGTGGAAAGCCGCAACGTCGAGCGACGACCGAGGAAGTCTTCGCTCACCGTAAAGAAGTGCGTGTAGCCGCCGCGGAAAACCGTGAACGGATCGATGTCTTCGAAACTCACGAACTGCGTCGCGGCGAATTCGAACGCGCCGCCGCGGCTTGGGCGGAACTGCCGATCGACGTCGGTGCGCTTCACAAACATGCCCGCGGAAACGTAGTTCGCGGGGCCCGCGTCGTCGGCAACCTCGACCGGCGTGTCCGGATCGAATCCCGTGAGTTCAACCCACGTGTACGCGCCGGTCACGCCGACGCTCCAGTAGTCGCCGAGCTTTCGCGAAATCGAAAGCGGCGTCGAGGCTCGATTCTCGTCGTAATCCTCGTAGATGCGATAGCGGTAGAAAGGCGACACGCGCAGGGCGTAGTCGGTTTCGAAGAGGTGCGGTTCGAGGAAGTCGAGGCTGAAGCTCGACACCTCGTTGCCGGGCGCGATCGACATCGTGAACTGTTGGCCTGCGCCGCGGAATGCGCGGCCGGCGAGGAGTTCATCGAAGGTTTCCGGCGTATCAGCGATATCGAAGTTGCGCTGCGAAACGCTGAATTGGCCGAAGACGCCGGAGTCGGTGCCAAGGCCGACACCGAAGTTCACGCTCCCTGTGTTGCGCTCTTTGACCTCGGTCAAGACGTCGCGGACTTCACTACGAACGTCACTTTTCATGAGCGCGTCGGTCGCAACGGCCTTCGCGTCTGCGGCGCGCGCCTCACCTGTGGCGGCGTTCGCGGCATTTGCGGCGTCGGCTTGCGCCTGCGCACTTGCATTCGTGCCTGAGTTCGGGTTTGCGCCGGCTTCGGTCGTTCCAGTCGCTTCGGGGGTGTCGAGCGCATCTTGCTCTTCCGGACGCGCGCGTTGCACCGTGATGCGCACGTCGTTGAAGAGCTGCGACATGCGGACGCGCCGCTCCGAGTTGTCGATTTCGCGGCCGTCGAGCACGCGACCCGGCTGAATGCGCACAAGCCGACGAATGACTTTGTCTTTCGTCAGGAAGTTGCCTTGCACATTGACAAGTCCCGTGATGGTGCGCGGGCCTTCGCGAATACTCACCAAGAGGTCGACCAGTGGTTCTTCGCCGACGCGCACTGTGCGATCGTTCATGACCGCATCGACGTGGCCGAGCAGGAAGTACGCGTCACGTACGCTCGCGAGGCTCTTGTCGATCTTGTAGCGCGAGTAAATGTCGCCTTCGTGGATGAAGAGCAACGCCTCGATCTGCTCGGTGGTGAGCACGCCGAGCGGCTTGGGGCCTTCCGCACCGAGGCCTTCGATCACCACGTTGCGCAGGCGATAGCGTCGGCCTTCGCTCACGACGAAGACGATCTTCGCTTCCTTCGAATCCGACGAAATCTCAATGCGTCGATCGACGCGCACGTCGACAAAACCGCGGTCCTTGTAAAACTTGTCGAGCTTCGCGACGTCATCGATGAGGCGCTCTTCGTCGAGTTCGCCCTTGCCGAAGAGGGGGAAAGCCGTGCGCGACTTGATCTCCGCGGAGAGTTCATCGGCGTTGAAGGTTTCGTTGCCGACGAAGAGGATTTCCTTCACCTTGACGCGCGGTCCTTCGACGATGCGAAGAATGAGAATCCCCGAGTCTTTCAGGAGATTTTCATCGACCGTCACTTCGGCGAGGTAGTGGCCGCGCTGTCGATAGAGCTCTTTGATCCGCGTGACGGACTGTTCGAGCAGGAAGTCGTCGCGCGGCCCGCCTGCGTAAAGCGGAATGGCCTTGCGCAGATCTTGATCGGAGATCAGTTTGTTGCCGACGACCTGCAAATCGCGCACGATCGGCTGCTCAGTGAGCACGTACGTGAGTTCGATCGAACCATCGGGAAGCACGTTCGCAACTGCATCGACGGTGTCAAACTGCCCGAGACGATAGAGCGTTGAGACGTCGTTGCGCACGGCTTGCGCTTCGAACGGCTGCCCCGCAGCGACGCGAATGTTGTTGAGGATCTCGCGCTCAGTGACGCGGTCGAGGCCCTTCAAGACAACTTTCGCGATCGGCCGATCGGCGAGCGTTTCGTCATCGATCGCGATCTGTGCGCGCGCCGATTGGGCGACGCCGCCAGCCAAGGCGATTGAGATCGCGAGTGAGGCCAACAGTCTGAGTGAGTGACGGGGGGCAGATGGTGCCAACGCACACGACGCACGCGACGCACGCGAAATCGTGCGCGGGGCTTGCGCCCCGAAGTCGGTTTCGTTGGTGGATGTGCGGCCGCACTCCGGCATTCGGTGCAGAATAGCGAATCCTCGATTTTCGCGTGTTGGTTTGCTTCGACGTGCCGTAGCGAGGGCGGATCGAGACGGGTACTCTCCGCTCCATGACGACCGCCACAGAGCTCAAGCGCACGCCGTTCCACGCCCTTCACCTCGACCACAAGGCCAAGATGGTGGAGTACGCGGGCTACGACATGCCGATCTCCTACGGATCGATCATCGACGAGCACAAGTGGTGCCGCGCGAGTGCTGGTTTCTTCGATGTTTCGCACATGGGCCGCCTTCGTTTCAGCGGTCGTCACGCGCGCAAGTTCCTTGATCACGTGTGCACGCGTCAAATCTGCGGCATGCAAGCGGGCATGGTGCGCTACTCGTTGGTGTGCAATGACCAAGGCGGTGTGCGCGACGACGTGCTCGTGTACTGCGTCGATGAAGACGAGTACTTGATGGTCTGCAACGCAGCAAATCGTCACAAGTTGCTCAAGCATTTCGCCGAGCGCAAGGGGCAGTTTGCCTTCAAACTCGAGGACGAAACCGAATCGACCGCGATGGTCGCGATTCAAGGGCCGAAGGCGATGGACATCATCGCCCGCATGTCGAGCACGATTCCATCGATGAAGCGCTACCGCTTCATGGTGAAGAATCTCGTCGTCATCAAGCTGCTCGTCTCGCGCACGGGTTACACCGGCGAAGACGGTGTGGAGGTCATTCTCCCATCGAGCATGGCGAAACTCGCGCTCGGCATGGTGTTGAAGGACATGGGCGGCGATTCGAGCGTCGTGAAGCCCGTGGGACTCGGCGCGCGCGACACGCTGCGCATGGAAGCGGGAATGCCGCTCTACGGCCACGAAATCACCGAGGAAATCGATCCTGTTTCGGCGGGCCTCGAGTTCGCGATCAAGTTCGACAAGGGCATGACCGGCGGCCCCGATGACGAGCGCACGGGCACCTTCATTGGTCAGGAAGCGCTTCGAAAGATCAAGGCGGATGGCCCGGCGAAGCGACTTGTGGGTCTTGCCATCGAAGGTCGCCGTTCGCCGCGCCAAGGGATGCAACTCCTGTCGGGCGGTCAAGTCGTCGGCGAGGTCACCAGTGGCTGCATTTCGCCGTCGCTCGATCGCGCGATTGCGATGGCGTACGTGAAGTCGTCACTTGCGGTCGAGGGCACGGCGCTCGAGCTCGACCTTGCGGGCAAGGGGACGACGCCTGCGGTCGTTGCGAAGTTGCCGTTCGTGAGCAATGTCTGAGCGCTCGCAACTGGCCTGCGGGGCGGCTTCGCCGCGACCGCGGGCCTTTGCTCGCTTTGGCCAGCCTCGGCGCGAGTGAATCGTGCCGGGCTGATATGCGACTGTCGCCTCACGTCATCTGTTCCGACGTCCCGGTTCGACGCCTCGCGTCGATCCGGAACATCGGGTACCCGTGACAAACGAAGGCTCACGTTGGTGAGAACAGCACCCAACGTTGCCACCACGTGCCGCGGTATTGGCGATGGATACGGGTGCCCGATGTTCAAGCCCACGCGCAGCGTGGGGTCGGACGTCGGAACCGTCGATGTGCGGCGTCCATTCGTGATGCACACCAAAGTTCGCCAGCGTCGCGACGTCGCGACTCAAAATCGCAAACCAAGCGCGCAACCTCAAAAACACGGTCCCCCGCCTTGTGGGCGGGGGAGCCGTTCATCTTTCTCCGTATCCGGAGTTTGTCCGGGGAGGAGTCGTTAGCCGATGCGCGCATCGCGGCGCAGGATCGGAATTGGTCGTGGTGAAGTCCGGCGCGTGTCGTTGCTGCTCTCCAAGCGCGGATCGTGACGCAAGTCGTGGCGTGGATCTTGGCGTGGATCTTGGCGTGGATCTTGGCGTGGATCTTGGCGTGGAACTTCACGCCGTGCGAGTCGTGATGCGCCGACATCCTCGTTCGTCTCCTGCATCAGCGAACGCAAGAATCGAAGCGGGCGATCGTCGGTGATCTTCTGCTGCAGACGTCGGAGCGCTTCGACTTCAATCTGTCGCACGCGCTCGCGCGTCAACCCGACCTCGCGGCCGATTTGCTTGAGCGTGAGCGGCTCCTTGCCCTCAAGGCCGTAGCGGAGGCGAATCACGCGCGCGTCGCGCTCGTCGATCTGCTCGAGAAGCTGCAGCACGAGGCGGAATTCTTCGCGCTTCGTGACCGCTTCTTCAGGCTTGCCGTTGCGGTGATCTTCGAAGAGTTCGTGCAGATCAGGGCCGTCGCCGTGCTCGTTCGAAGGCGACTGGCTCGGCGCGTTGTACGCCTTCACAGCGCGACGAACAACCACAAGTTTGCGCACTGGAATCTTGAGATCGTCCGCGAGTTCTTGCGTCGACGGCTGCCGGCCAAGTTGCTCTTCCAGTCGACGCGACGCCTCTTTGCAGCGGGCGATCAGATCGACCATGTAGGCCGGAATGTGGATCGGCTGTACGGCATTGATCAGCGTGCGCTTGATCGCCTGCTTGATCCACCACGATGCATACGTCGAGAAGCGCGCGCCCTGCGCGGGGTCGAATCCTTCCACCGCGCGAATCAGGCCAATATTGCCTTCTTCAATGAGATCCGACAGCGACAGACCACGGTTCACGTAGTTCTTCGAGATCGAAATGACCAAGCGCAAATTTGCGCGGATCATCCGATCCTTCGAAGAAAAGCAATTGTCGTTGATGATCTTCCAACCAAGTTCCTTCTCCTCCTCAGCATTGAGAAGGGGCACCTCGTTGATCTGGCGCAGGTAAAGTTGGAGATCTGACTGCAATGAAGAACGACCCATGTGAACCTCTGGATGGGAGCTACGCTCCGGGGACGAACACATGTGACCCAAGATTGCCTCGAGCGGTGCAGAACAATGCTGCATCGCGCGATGAAGCAGTTCAGTCCGCACGTTGGTCGACGTCGAAAGATGTCAGATCAGGAAACACGCGCGGGGCACGCAGCACGATTCGAGTTGCGCAACTCAACAAACCACAGCGCAACGCGAAACGCATGACGCGTCCGCTTCGGACTTCCTTCCTTGATCGCTCCCTTGACGCCGCACTTCCGTGTGGGCGGAACTCTCCGTGCGCTCCCGCGGGGCCCAAACTCAGGCTCCCGTTGAGCGCACTCAACCTTAGGACACAACCTCCGTTCGGTGGGTCGGCTCAGCCCAGCCGACGCTTGACAGCATATACAGAGCATGGAAGAGGTTGTGTTCGAATTACGAGGAGTGGTACGAACTTTCCGTTTGGATGGGCCGATGTCAGAAGGAAAATCTCAGCGTCGGCCGCGCATTCCCTTGCCTCTTCGACCCTGATTCGTCAGCCTCAACCTCGGCGCTCAACCTCGGCCCTCACCTTTGCCCTGACCTCGGCCTTTCCCCAAGCCTTGTTCCTGCTCCTGAAACCCCACACGTCGCCTCTCGGTCCATGGACCTCGATCTTGAACAGTTTCTGCGCGACTTTCCGTATGAGGCGGGGCGGCTGAACGCCAGGATCGTCCGTGTCGCAGACGGGCGCGAGGTGGTTCAGGTGCGCGTCGAGATGGGGGTCTTACAGATGGAAGCGGAAGGGCGGCCAGACCGTCGGTCGTCGGTCTTCGCGCGGCTTCGCGATCGCGCACGGCAGCACCGCGGACGCCTTGGGAGCGGCGAGGCTGCGGAGCTTCGCCTCGAGCTTGTGCAGCACCAACAGCGAGCGATCGCGTTCCTCGCCATCGGAGAGCCGAAGCGCGCGCTCGCCGACGCCGATCACGTCTTGGCTGGCGCGTCACTGCTTGCAGAGGCCGCCACCAATCTCGAAGGGGAGTGGGCTGAGGGCGCAAGGTTCTCGGCCATTGTCCTTCGCACGAGAGCCGCCGCCGCCATGCTTGCGACCGGCGGTCGGGGTCGTGAAGCGGGGTCGTTGATCGATGCTGGTCTCGAGATGCTTCGCGACGCCGCCGAGCGCGCGGGCATCGGCGACCAGTTTGATCGTCTGGGAGACGTCACCGCGCTTCGCGCGCTGCGCGACACGCTTGTACCGCAACTTCCACCGGCGCAGCGCTCCGAATTGGAAGCGCGGCTCCGCGCGGCGATTCAGAGTGAGAACTTCGAGCTCGCCGCGATCCTGCGCGACGAGTTGCGGCTCTTGTGAGTGACTTCGTCGTGACGTGAGAGCGACATCACAGCAACATCGCGGCCACGCCTCACTGCGAATTTGGCGCGCCTCACTGCGAGTTTGGCGCGCCTTGCATTTCGACGTAGACCGTCTTCTCTTCACCGTTGCGGATGAAGACGGCCTGCACCTTGTCACCAACCTCGTGGGTGCGAAGTTCGTCGACGAACTCTGCGCGGGTCGCGATGTCTTTTTTGTTCCACTTGATGATGCGGTCGCCCTTTTGGATGCCGGCCTTCTCAGCGCTGCCATCCTTGGTGACGTCGACTACTTCGAGTCCGCCATCTTCGAGTTCACGCGTACGCATGCCAGCGCGCACACGCATCGGCTGCGCGCGCATCGGGCCTGCGGTTGTGTCGAGTTCGAATCGCTCGGGGCGACGCGCCATATCCGACGCGAGCGCTTGCCAAAGTTTGATCGCTTCGACCGACGCCTCGCGATCGATGAGTTCCGACACATCGCGTGACGTGTGATAGTCGTCGTGGAAGTCGGCAATGATCGCGAAGAGAATCGGGACGCCCGCCTGTTGGAAACTCGCGTGGTCGCTGCCGCCGCCCGAGCGCTCGCCGCGCACGATCGTCAGCGGGCTCTTCGCGTAAATCGGCGCAGCCCATTCCTGCATGCCCTTCGCATTCGATTCTGTCACGGAAAGACGACCATCCTTGATGCGGCCGATCATGTCGAAGTTCATCATCAGGACGGTGTCCTTGATGGGGTAAATCGGATTGTCGACGTAGTAACGGCTGCCGTTGAGGCCGCTTTCCTCGGCAGAGAAACCGATGAACACGATCGTGCGCAGCGGGGTTTCGGCAGGAAGCGTGTCGTACTCCTTCTTCAACAGGTCGCCGAGGAGAATGACGCCCGCGGAGCCCGACGCGTTGTCGTCGGCACCCGGGTGCAGTTTGCCCGGACCTTCGCGCGAACCGAAGTCGCCTTGGCCGAGGTGGTCGAGGTGACCGCCGATCACAATGACTTCCTTCGCAAGCGCGCCGCGGCCAGGAAGCACACCGACGACGTTTTCTGCCCGAACTGGCTTCTCTTCGATGCGGCCGGCGATCGAGACCTTCGAACCGGTCAGGTCGAAGCTCTTTGGTTGATCGGCGGGCGGGTTGTCTGCGAGTTTGCGCAAGTCCATCAAGGAACGCTTGCCATCGCACGCGGCGACGAGTTTCTCTGCCGCTGCGGTCGACATCATGAAGATGGGCGCGTCGGCCATCGCGCGGCCGCCGCCAGCGGTGGTGAGGCTATCGATGCGGGGGTCATCAGCGCCGGGCGTATTCACCACGATGATCGCGGCGGGCTTGCGCTTCGCAACCGCGCCGATCTTGCCAGCGAACCCTGCGCGGCCCGACCAGCCTTCACCCTCAGACCAGAGCGACTTGCCCTGCTCGTTCATGGGTTCGAACCGGAAGACGAGCGCGATCTTGCCTTCGAGCGAGTGGCCGTCGGCGAAGCTCGAGTAACCCTCAGGGCCATCTTCAATGCCATAACCAACGAACGCGATTTCGCCTTCTGCCGAGCCCGACTTGCCGAGGCTCGTGAGTTTGAAGTCGGTGCCCGCCGTGAACGCGAGTTCACTGCCAGCCGCGGCCTCGCCGCCGCCACAGAGTGCAACGATGCGCTCTTCGACCACTTCGCGCTTGCCACCAAGTGAGAACGGTTGGCGGTAGGTCTTCGAACCACCTTCGGATGGCTGAAAACCAGGCTCGAGTCCCGACTTGCGGAACTGGTCTTCCATGTACTCCATCGCTCGTTCCATGCCACGGGTGCCGGGCAGGCGACCCTCCATCCACGGGCTTGCGAGGATGGTGAGGTGCTCGTTGAAGCTCTGGACAAGCGGATCTGCAGCACCGATCGCCTTGTGGATCTGCGGACGCTCGGTCGGCGCCGGAACCGTATCCGCTGGAACATTGTCCGCGGGCGCGCTTGGGGTTGTAGTTCCCCCAGTGATCTCAGTTGTGATCTCAGTTGTGCTTTCGGTTGCACTCTCGGTCGACTTCGCAGTTCCGTCGCCCGTGTCCTGTGCAAACGTTGAGGGAACAGCGACAATCACCGCCGATGCGACGAATGTGCGAACCCATCCACCGACCGAGAGCGAGAGAAGTGAGCGCGTCTGCGGACAATCGTTCGTGTGCATGGTTTTGGCCTTTGCATGGCGCGAGTCAGACGGGGCTGGCTTCGCGGTTTGTTCCCCGATTCGAACCCCGATTCGAACCCCGAGTCGAATCTCGAGTCGAATCGCGAGTCATGATTCGTGCAGGGTGCGTTGCGGGACTTTCTGTGGGGCGTACGGGACTGTGTTTGGCGCTCGGTCTAGCAATGGCGAGCGCGGGACGAATTTTTACCACGTCGGCGGATGCCGCGACGGCTGAACGCACATCTTTCGCCGTGATTGCCGAACGACATCCGCAGGATGGCCCGCACGTCGACCTTCGTTTTCGCGTCGACCGCGCCGAATTCGTGATCGAAGCGTCGATGAATTTGGTGTTTCTCGACTGGATGATCGATACGTCGCGCGAGGACCCCGAACGAATCGACGACAGCGAACTCCCCGAGATCGCGGCGCGCCTCGAACGGTACTTCGCACAGCAAATGCCCGTTCGTATCGATGGAATCGTGGTTCCGCCGGCTCTTCGAGCCGTGCAGGTGAACGCGCCGGATGAGTCGCTGCTTCCGCTCTTTCCGATCAGCGGTTGGAAGGGGCTCCGCAAGATCTTCTTCAACCTCGCCTACCCGCTGAAGGCCGCGCCTGACGAAATTTCGCTCGCATGGCCCGCATACCCGCCAGATTTGCTCTCGCCGCTGCCGCAGAAGCCGCCGCTCGAGATCGCGACCGAATGGACCGCGGATGGCTTGCGTTCGTCGGTGCTTTTCACGCGCGCGGAGCCGGGGTTCACATGGCGGCGGCCGTCGGGGGAGCTCTCTTCGCGGCTTGAGAAAGTCCCAACGCCGACGGCGCCCACTCCGTTGGTGCCGCCGTACGCAACGCTCGCGATTGGGCTCTTCTTCGTCGCGTTCGGCGCGGCGGCGCTTGCGAAGCGTCCGCCTGTCGTTGCGCTCGGAACGGGTGTGCTCGCGGCGGTCGTGGTGATCATGGTGCGGCCCGCGGGGCCGGCGTTCCTCGCGCTTGGGACGAGAGCGCCCGCGCAACTTGACCCCGCTGAAGCAACGCGCATTTTCACCGCGCTTCAAACGAATCTCTACCGCGCATTCGACTACGAAGCCGAGAGTTCGATCTACGACGCGCTCGCAGAGAGCGTGGATGGAGAGTTGCTCGAAGAGACGTATCTCTCGGTGCGCCGCGCGCTCGTGATGGAAGAGGAGGGCGGCGCGATGAGTCGCGTGGTGAGTGTGCGGCCGATCGCGACAAGCGTTGTCTCACAAGGCGAGATCGAAGATGCGGGTGTCGCAACGCGGGCGTTCACCGTCGATGCGACGTGGCAGGTGGATGGACGCGTGACCCACTGGGGACATGCCCACGATCGCACGAACGAATACGAAGGGCGATTTACCGTCGCAGCATCTGCGAACGGTTGGCGTATCCACGATGCGGAAATCACGCGACAGGAACGCGTGGACAGCGCGGAGAGCGACGCGGAGACGGTCGTTCCACCGATTCCCGACGAAGACGAAGAGTTGTAGCGGCGACCTTTGGCGTGGCTCAGCCCGCCGCGATGCGCTCATGCTTATCGCGGTCGCCGCTGCGGCGGCTCCCTCTGGCGAGATCCACGCCAGAGCGA
>JBEIJG010000071.1:0-10665 GCA_040380385.1 Phycisphaeraceae bacterium
CCACGAGTACTTCACCACGAGTACTTCACCACGAGTACTTCACCACGAGTACTTCACCACGAGTACTTCACCACGAGTACTTCACCACGAGTACTTCACCACGAGTACTTCACCACGGCCCTTCACCACGAGCACACTACTTCGCTTCGATGCCAAGTTCTCGCGACGTGAAGCCGCGATTTCGACCCTTCGTTTCCTCGCGCACTTTCGTCACGAGCGCAGGCTCGACCGCCGACGCCGAGTTTCCCCACGCACTGCGCACGTACGTCAAGACAGCCGCAATCTCTTCATCGGTTCGTAGCGGTGCCGCGGGCATCACCTGGTTGTAGATCTGACCATCGACTTCAATCTTGCCTTCCAGTCCGTGCATCACGATCTTGACCAACGTCTCCGCGTCACCGAGCACAATCTCACTTCCGCGAAGCGGCGGGTACACCGGCGGAAGTCCGCGTCCGTTCGCTTGGTGGCAACTCATGCAGTTCGAATAGAGCCGCTTGCCGAAATCAGCGAATGACATCTCAGCGCCACGCTTCATTTTCGGCGCGATGAACGCAACATCCTCGCGACCTGGCCAGAAGAGATTGCGATCGACAGGCATCGCAAGTGCAAGTTCCTCGGGTGGCTTCGCCAGCATCGCGAACCAACCTTCAGGTTCGCACGACGCCACGAGTTGCACGGGTTCCTTCGATGAAAGTCGCTGGCGCGCAGCAACACGCTCGATCATCGACTTCGCAAGCCACGGACGATCGGCCGCAACCGAAGACGCTGTGGAAAGAATGAGTGCGAGCGTCGCCGGTGAAGGCGTGCCTGAACCATCATCGAGAAGCGTGTCCGTCAATTCCGCCACGAACGCGCGTGGTCCAACACCGTCTTCCGCAAGAACACGTCCATCGACGACGGCGTTGAGCACATCACTCTCCGCGCCAACGATTGCGGAGAGCACCGCGCTGCGCATCGCACGAGAACCAACATCGCGACGCAACCCTGCTTCGAGGATCGCGCCACGGAGCGGTGCATCGAGTGTGCCCGAGGAAAGCACCGCTTGCACACGAACATCGCTCGACTCATCTTCGATCGCTCTCCCAAGAAGGCTCGCGAGCGTCACGCTGTCGGCCACGCGCTCTGCGGCGCGCAGTGTGTGGACCCGCATCATCGCATCACCATCAGCGGCGAGACGTTCGAGCATCGGCTCATCCAACACCCCGATGCCCGCAAGCGTCCACAACGCCTCAAGACGCACCGTGCTTGATTGCATGGGCGATGTAAGCTCGACAAGCGCGGCGATGAGCGCTTGATCGCCGCTCGTTCCTGGAAGTTCAACGATGCGCTGACGTGCCATCGCACGTACGACCTTCTCTGGATCCGCGAGCAGCGCGACGAGTTCCGAAGGCGACGACTTCGAAAGATCGCGTGGAGTAAATCGCTTCACGCCTTTCGGAACAACGCGCCAAATGCGACCTGCGTCGAGCGGCTGCTCGAGTTCACGCTCTTCCACTTGCTTTCGCAAGAAGGTTGTCATGAACATGCGGTGTTGCACGACGCCGCGATACATGTCGGCGATGTAGATGGCGCCATCGGGGCCGGCCGCCGCAAAAACTGGCCGAAAACGCTCGTCCGTCGATGTGAGAAACGACGCATCGCCGTCCGCAGGTGTTGCGAACATACGACCGTCCTTCTCGGAGAGTCGATATCGATGAACGAGATTTCCAACAGGCTCGCACACGAGTGCGCAGCCAACCATGTCGGTGCCCATCGCAACGCCTTCATGAACGTGCGGACTGCATGCACCGGTGAAGTTCGCGAGTCGACCGTCTTTGAGCACACCTTTCTGGTAACCGCGATTCACGCCTGGCGTGAGATGCGACGGATATACGCGCATGTCATTCGGCGCACGCGCGGGAACACCGTCAAACGACTTCTGCGAACTGTTGCGCGCGGCGTACTGCTTTGGAATGAGATCGACGAGGAGTGGATCGGAATTGGGCGAGTAGTACAGTCGACCTTCGTCGTCTTCCGCGATACCCCACTGTCCATGCGGTGAAACGCGCTCCTCGCGCATGTTCTCGCCCTCCGGCACAAAACGCACTCGATGCTGTGAGCACGTGAACGTGTTGTCGAGCGTCCAGAGAAGTCCATTGCCCGCGTGTTCGGGATTTCCTTCGCCCGCAAATCCGCTCGCGACAATGCGCGATTCATCCGCACGACCATCGCCGTTTGTGTCGCGTACAAACACAAGATGTGGCGGCTCAATCACGAGCAAACCGTCCCGCCAGTGCGCGATACCACGCGGCATCACGAGACCGTCGAGGAAGACCGTCGCGCGATCCATGCGGCCGTCGCCGTCGTCGTCGTCGAGCACCTTGATGCGACCAAGCGGTTGATCTTCGCCTGCGCCATCCGCGTCGCGCATATAGCCGCGCATCTCGACCACCCAAAGTCGGCCGTCGGGCCCAAAGCGAAATGCGACGGGCGCTTCGACGAGTGGTTCTGCGGCGACGAGTTCAATGTCGTAACCGTCAGCGATCGAGAACGTCGCACGCTCCGCCGCTGCATCAAGCGCTGGCGACGCGGGCACGCGCCATTCTGCTGGAAGTTCTGGTTGCTCCTCACCTGCGCGATCGCCATTCTGTGCAAAGGCTTCGTGAGCCAAGCCAAGCGACGTGCAAACCGCGAGAGGCGCCAGTGCGAAGTGTGCAAGCGCGAAGAGATCAGTGCGCATCGTTGCACTGTATCGGAAGGCCCGCGCCAACCAATGCGGAGAACAACGGAGTGCACGCGAAAGTGCCGCGCGTTACTTCAACTTTGCAAACTGCGTGTGCGCTTGTTCGGGCGCGAGCACCTTCTGTCCGAGTGCGCCAATGATGTCCTGCCCATCTTCTGAGACGAGGAAGCGCATGAACTGCATGGCCGCGGGATTCGGCCGCTTTGGATCGTTGACGAAATAGATGCGCATCGAGCGCGCGAGCGGATAACTCCCCGAGCGAATCGCCGCTTCGGTCGGTGCGACGAATCCGGAGCCATCGAGTGTCTCAACTTCAAGTTGTCGCACGCGGTTTGCTTCGAAATAGGCACTGCAATAACCAATCGCTTGCGGATCCGTCGCAATCGCTTGCACCACACTCGATGCGACCGGTTCCTCATTCACCGTCGTTCGGAACGGGCCACCCTGAAGCACAAACTCGGACACGATGCCGTTCGATCCAGAGCCTGATCCCATGCCGTAGAGCTCAATCTTTTTCGAAGAGAGCTCTGTATCTCGGACACCGATATCACCCCACACGACTGCTGGTCCACCGCCACGACGACGCTCTCGACCGAAGACGCGATCGAGGTCCTTGAGCGTAATGCGCGTTATGGGATTCGCGCGGTTGACGCAGATGGCAATCGCGTCGACGGCGATGTCGACGAATTCAACCTTCGCGCCGCGCGCTTTCTCGATCTCTTCGATTTCTGCCGGGCGCATCGCGCGACTCATAGGCGCGAGGTCCGCTGTTCCCGCAGCAAGTGCTTTCGGTGCCGCAGCCGAGCCGGAACTCTCAACGACGAGTTCGATCGCTTTTTGTGCCTCGCGAAATCCAGGGCGAACAGCGTTCAAAATCAGACCGACCGATGAACTTCCAACGCACTTCACCGTGCCTTTGATCGTTTCGTCCTCGACGAAACGTGGATACGGGCTCGCATCAACATCCTTCGTCGCGTCCGACGTCACGGCTTGCTTCGTCGCTTCGGTGTCCCCGCCTTCAGGCGCCGAAGGTGGTGCAACATTCTGCATCCACGACAAGCTGAGCAGTGTGAGTAAGAGACCAGAGTTCATTTCATACCTCCTTGCTGAGTGCGCACGGTCCGTGCAGCAGTCGCGCGATACGCGAACAGCAGCGCAAAGGTCAGTACCACGATGCCCGCTGCGATACCGCCGATGAGATAGACGACGCGCATCACCATTGCTTCAAGGCTTTCAATCCGCTGCTCTGTGGCGTGTGTCACTTCGTCGATCAATCCCTTGATGGACTTCGAACCCGCAAGCGAATCAGCGTTTGAAAGCAACTTGTTCGCCTCACCGAGTGTGACGGTCGCGTCGCCAAGCATCTTCTGATAGTCGGCAATGTCGAACGGCTTTGCAGGCGGCGCGTTCGGATCTGGTGGGGTGGGCGGGCCCTTCAACTCGGCGACTTTTCCAAGCAGTCGCTCGGATGTTTCCGCAAGTTTCTGCACCGCATCGAGTGTGGGTTGTGCAGCTTCCAATGTCTTCTGCGCGTCCGAGAGAATCGGTGAAACACCTTCTGAAATCGCGCGCGCGTCGGCAGCCGCTTTCGCAGCTTCGCCCGCAATGGCCGTCACCTGCCCAAGTGCTGCATCGATGTCCTTCTGCCGTCGATCGATTTCCGCGAAAATCGCCGTGCGTTCGTCCGCGACGAGCTTCGGCATGTCTTTCGCGAGTTGTGTGACTGTTGCGCCAAGCGACTCTACCGATTTTGACACGTCATCAAGATTCGACAGCGCGCGCTTCGTCTCATCCTTCGCGAGGACCTCATCAGCGAGTGCTTGCGTCTGCCAGTTCGCGAGCGTCGGCATGCGTTTCGCGAGATAGAAGATGCGTTCGCCGAGTTTGCGATACGCGACCGATTCATCGATCGCTTTGTTGAGCGGCTCAAACAAACCGCCGCCCGAAGCGACGTCGCGAATGAGCGACTCGCCGCGCTGCTCGGCGAAGTCATCGAAACGAACAAAGCTGGTGTCTTCAACCCCGCGATTCTCGCGACGCCACGAGGCAATCATGAAGTCGAGCGCCGCGAGTTGGTCCGCGAGGAACACCCGTGCCGCGATGCGCCAAATCTCCTCACGTGCCTGACGAAGTGCAATGATGAGTGGTTCAGCGCGGTCAGCTCCAAACTCGCGGGTCGCACGATCGTCATCAATCCACACTTGGCTCGTCAGCGTCACCATGATGGTGAGATCGAGCACCTGAGAGAATGGGTCGCCGTTGGTGGCGATGTCATACGCACTGGTCGTCGATTCGACGAGGAATCGCTGCGCGGTTGCACGCGCGCGTGCATCAGGGTTGTTCTTTGTGATCTCCGCGATCGCGTCTTCCATGAGCGTGCGATAGCGATCGGCGTACGCGTTTGTCAGCTCTTCGAGTTCATCGAAGCCGATCTTCTCACCCGCGGCAGCCCGATTGAAATCGGTCGAACCTGTCACAGGCTTATCGCGGCGCGGTGCGCTGCGAGCGGGCGCAACACACGCAGCAAGCGAGAGAACACCAATCGCAAGCGTGGTTGTGAAAGCGGTTCGACGCAGGAGTTGCGCGTAAGAATTTCGGTCTCGGTGCATTTCAAATCACATTGTTTCTAAAAGGTGAACTGCAACTGCGTGCGAACAACCCACTCGCCGCCAAATGTTTCGCCGTCGGCCTCGGTATACGCGGGCAACCAATCCGCGCCGCTCGCTGCAAAGTCAACGATCGGAGTGAATGCGTAGCCGAAGTCGCCGCTGATCTTGATGCGGTTCTTCACGCCAGCGGGCCACCAGTTTGCGCCGACGGTCAGGATGCTGAGTTCCTCAGCCTCGGCCTCATCGACGGTCGATTGCGCGCGGTACTTGTCGGTATCACTGTTGCCGATTTCGTAGCGAACAAACGCTTCCACGTTGTCCGTCACAAAGTAACCGCCCTGCGCAACGGCACCCCACTGCTGAAGATCGTTCGCATCGCCCCCACCACGCGTTGGCTGTGCTTCTTGCAGCGAGATATCGCGATAGACGCCGTAGATGAAAATGCTCGAGCCACCGAAATCGACGCGCATATCTGCGGTAGTGCTCCACATCACATCTGGAGTTGCGCCGTTTGTTCCAGAGATTGGCGCAACCTGTTGCACGTAGCCCGCGAGGCCAAAGAGTGCAGCTGCCGCTTCACCGCGGTAACTCTGCATGTCTTTGAACTGCTTCCACTCGCCACCAGTCTTCGCTTCGATTCGTCCAATGAACGCGTAGTCGGTTTGTACCGCGTTGAAACCCGTGTTTTGCGAACCCGGAATACCAAGCGCGGAGCCCGCATTCAGTTCTGTCGCCGACCCATTCACGATGCTGTACGGCGCACTTCCGGCAGCGGCAAGTTCGCTGCCATAGAAGCCCTCGACACGCACGACATCGGACTCCCACGCCAGTCGCAAACCTTGCGCGCGACCAGCGGTGAAGAAGGTATCGACGAGTGATCGTTCGACTGCCAAGAGTCCCGTTGCAGAATCGATCGATTCGCGCAGAAATGGTGTCTTGAACTGTCCAACACGAAGATTGACACCATCGTCAAAGCGCTTTTCAAGGAAGGCATCTTCGAGGATCGCCGCGCCACCTGAGCGATTGAAAGCGAGTTTCACTTCGTAGTACCACGAAGGATCAACAACTGTGCCAAAGAACGTCAAACGCGCGCGGCGTACTTCAAATCCCCACACATCCTCGCTTGTGGAAGCTGATGGTGATCCTTGCGCGGCAGTGGCTGTTCCGATGTCGCGTGATTCATACGCCCAGCGGAATTGTGTTTCGCCCTTTATCGACAAGCTGTAATTGCCGTCCGCGCTCGCGAGATAAAAGCCTTTTTTCGCGTCGTAACCACCTGTTCCACCATCGGCGAGATTCGTGCGTGTGGTTGCGTCGGCGAGGACATCGGTCACGATCGCGCGGATCTCATTGGCGCGTTGCTCCGTCAGCCACGTCGCATTGCCTCCTTGGACGACTTTCTCCTCGAGCACACCGACCTTTTCAGCAAGCGCCGCATTCGATTGCTTGAGTCGCTCAATCTCCTCAAGCGCACGTCGGAGGTCGTCTGCATCTTGTGGGACGGCCGCGATCACGGCAGTTGTCAGAGGAAGTGCTGCGAGAACCATCATCATCTCTCGAATTCCTTTGCAAGGAGTCGACTTGAACGAGTACTACTCGTTCCCGACGCGCTTTCCACACACGGTTTCGCGAACGACATACGGCTTGATGCCACCAATGGCGTTGTTGGCATCACTCAAGAGTTCAAGCACAAAGCCCATGGCGAGGAAGAAGAGCGCGGCGAGGAAGAACATGATCGCAATGAGAAACGGAGGACGCGTGCCCATTGGCACAGATTCGCCCATTCCAAACACATCGCGAAACTTCTCCCAAAGAAGCCACGGCATCACCACGCAATCGACGAGGAGGAGCATCACGCCAATTCGGCCGAACAAGTAGAGCGGTCGCGCTTTGAAACTCGACTGGAAGCCAAGCATGAGGATGTCGAAAATCACGTCAAACGTGCGGCCAATCCCATAGTGGCTCTTCCCGGCGAATCGCGGTTGGCACTCGATCGTGAGTTCGCTCGTCGCTCCGCCTCGCATATGCACAAGCGCTGGCAACAAGCGGTGATGTCCTGGACGCAAGCGCAGTGATCGTGCCATCGCACCATCAAGTGCCTTAAAGCCACCCATGTCGCGGATTTCGCAGCCCGTCACGCGACGCAGCAACCAGTTTGCAATCTTGCTCGGAATGAGTTTTAGCACCTTCGACTCTGAACGGTTCGAGCGCGCACCCGACACGAGTTGGTAGCCCTGTTCAAGCCGCTCCACGAGCAAGTGGATGTCCTCTGGTCGATGTTGCAGATCGCCGTCAGTCACAATCACGGTCTTCCCGCGACTCGCTTGAATTCCCGCATACAGCGCGCTGCATTGGCCAACATTGCGCGCCAAAAGCACGGCCCGCAACGCGGGGTACCGACGCGCACCTTCTCGAAGCAAAGCCTCCGTGCGATCGGTCGAACCATCAGAAACCACAACGATTTCGTACGAACGCGCCAACGCTTGAAGTGCTGCATCGGTGCGTCGCAAGAACTCTTCAACACAGAGCTCTTCGTTGTACACCGGTGCAACAACAGAGATGGAGATGTCAGCGTCTTGCGCAGCGTGCATTCGAGTGTCGGCTTCCTCGGTCGGCGTGCAGGGTTGAAGCGTGTGCGGTTGAATCGCTCGCTTCAACTCAGTCGAGACGATCAAATCCTGTCAGCGTCCACCCGTGCATTGCCGCGACTTCATGCCACGGATCCTCGAGCAGACTGCGGAGCTCGGGTTCCCAAAGCGCCGCGACGCGCATCCTACCGAAGCCGTCGGGCAACGCGGGATCGCCGCGATGTGCGCGACCCGGATGACAAACAACCTCCACGATTTCGTCGCCTACGCCGTGCAGTGCCCGCACACAGGCGTCACTTGAGAAATGAGCACCTTGCTCGGCAATGCCCCAAACCGCATCGGCGCAACGAACTCCCGCGCAAGGTTGAGCTCGATCGCACCAGGTCTTCAAAAGCGCACGACGCAGCCACGGCGCTCCAAGCGCGAAGTTCCCGTGAAGCTCTGCACTTCTCCGAACCCAGCGAATCCCTGCATCACGCGCGACTTCACACGCCACATCAAAGAGCCCAGGGAGGCAATGTGTGTGCTTCTCGCCATCCACATGGGAGAGTTCAAGCCCGTGATCTTGGAGCTTCGCAATCTGTCGCGTCCACTCCAATCGAAGTTCGTTTGGTTGAATCGCGCCCCGCAACGCACGCGCTGCAAAGCACGCAAAACTGCCGAGAAAAAGCCCATCTGTGCCGACCAGCGACCGCACCTCACGGATTGGTGAGAGCGGTTTCCCACGGAGTACATTGAGATGCGCTCCCATTGAAACGCCACGAATTGGCCGTACCGCAGCGAGATCTGGCCCGTTCGCTATCACACTCGCACTTGTCACTGTTCCGTGCGCAGCACACTCCTCCACCGCGCGACGGACAGCCGGATGCAAACCAAGATCGTCGACATTGACGATCACGCGGAGTGACTTCAACTGATCACACGCGACCGCGTTCACCAGAAGACCTGCCCGCCTGCTTCAACGGTGAAAATGCGCTCGAGTTTGCGCGAGCCATCTTCGACAAGCCAATACAGGCCGTCAGGCGCAAGTGACTCAAACACACGGGTTTCTTCGCCCTGCTCGCGTCGACCAATCGATTTCCAACCACCCTCTTTCCAAACGAAGAGTTCGTATGCAGCATCGGGCTTCACCATGGTGCGCGCCTTGATGCGGCCCGTGTCAGGATCTTGGATGTCGGGCTTTGTGGTCGAAGCGACAAGCGTGACGTCCGCGGCTTCGCTTGCCTTCAGTGTGTGCGGAATGCCATCTGCGTCGAGGATGAACGGCGCGCTCGCTGGAACATCCACACCGTCGATGTGATACATCGGCAGATAGCAAATGTTTCGTCCGAGAGCGCTGAAAGCCACGTTGGTCCCGATTCCCGGCGCATCCACGATGTGGCCCCAGTGAATCGGACGCCACGCGCCACCATTGAAAACCGCGAGATACGCGAAGCGCTGTCCCTCGGGCGGCTTCTCGAGTTGCACGGTCACGGCGCTCACCGGCTGGTACTCCGCCGTTACATCGATGTAGTGCGTGCCCGACAACCAGCGTGGCACGGTCTCTTTCTCATGCTTGATCGCGCCGAGACTCGACTCTTGATGTGCGAACGTCTTACGGTAGACCTTCGCGGCGCGACCCGCGAGTCCTGCGCGACCTCGACCTTGTTCATCAAGCACCACTTCCCACGCGTGATTGTTGTCGCTCGCTGCCCACCACGGCGTGTAGTCGCTCGCACACATGGTCGCCACTGATCGCATGCCAAACGACACCATATTCGTGATGTCTTCGCATCGACCGCGCTTCTCTTCGGTCATCTCGGTGTAACTCTGATCTGTCGGATGCACGTAGTAGAGATCACTAAATCCGACCCATGGATGCACTGTGCTCCGCACACGCTCACCGATCACGCGCACGTCTTTCTCACCCGACGCGCGAAGTTCGGTCACCAGTGTTTCAAGGCGTTTCGACGCGGGCGCGCGCCAAAGATCGAGTGGTTCATTGCTCCCTCGATATGGAAGAATGTGTTCACGAAACGCTTCGTAGGAGATGGACTTTGCCCACGGAAGTGATCGCCATGCATCAAACGCGCCTTCAAGATGCGCGATCAAGAAGTCGGCGCTCGCGTGTTCAAGATCCGACTCAAACGAGATCTTTCGGAAATCCGCGTCGGGATGTGATTTGCCGATTTCGTCGAGTCTCGCCTGAGCTTCGCCCAGATTGGCATACGCAAGTGCATCGAATCCAAGTGGCTTGTTGTCTTTGTCGCAGAGTTCAATGCGCGCGAAGCCGTGGCCATCCATGTTGGCGACGATCCAGCGCGCTGCATCAAACTTCTGCGCATCACCAGACTTCTCGTAGTTTGCAAGAAATCGCGCGATCTCAGCGCGGTTCTCGCCTGCAAGTTCAAGCGCTTTCTTGATGCGCGCGTCCATGTCACGCAAAGTTGGGCTGTGGACGCCATGGACGCCATGAACTTCGCGTGCATCGATCGGAGAACTCGCAGTCGCACGCGCCTCGGTGGCCGTAAGAACACTGCACACGCAAGCGCAAACGATGGAGTAGGTGGCGGAGTAGGTGGCGGAGTAAACGACAGAATGCACGAGGGTCGTCATGCCACGATTGTCGTCGCGGAGCGCGTCTCTCGCAACGGTCCGTCACCTGCACCCACGAGGTTCGCTCAAGACGAGGGTGATCAAGAACACTTCATGCAGGTACGCCCAACCTCTCAATCACAGACCCCTCAACCACGCACCTCGCAACCAC
>JBEIJG010000072.1:0-10633 GCA_040380385.1 Phycisphaeraceae bacterium
AAGGCACGCTCTTTGTCGATTGCGCCTGAGTTTGAATTCCCTCAAGTCGCCGCGCGCGGAAGCGAGTTCGGCGACGGTGAGGAGTTGCCGACACGCCAACTCCACGCCGATCTCAATTCCGCCCTAGGTGGGGGAAGTTCTACGGCCAGCGACATCGCCGCACGGTTGTCGTTCCCATTGGTTGGAAAAGTCGCGGCGGGTTACCCCATCGAGAAGTTTGAGCAGAGCGAATCGCTCGAGCTCGAGGCGTTGTTTGGTCCGCGCGTTCGATCAGGCGCGCGCGGAGGGGCGCGCGCCGACGACACCTTCGCGCTGCAAGTCGACGGCATGTCAATGCGAGATGAGGGGATTCTGGATGGCGACTATGTGCTTGTTGCCAAGCGAAAGACCGCGCGGGATGGGGAGCGCGTTGTGGCACTTCTTCCGAACGGCGAGACGACATTGAAGACGCTTTTCCGCGAGCCCGATGGTCGCATTCGGCTTCAGCCAGCGAACCCCGAGTTTGCGCCGATCATCGTCGATCGTTGCGACATCCAAGGCATCGTGATTGGTGTCTTGCGTCGGTATTGACGCAGCGGATGTGTGCCGTGCGTGGGGTAGTCGCGTGGGGTAGTCGCGTGGGGTGATCGTCACGAGTAGTCGCTTGAGCTGACGCCGCCACGCCAGCCCTGAGCACAAACTCTCGCGGGATTTGTCACGTGGTCCGCAATGAACGAATCGCTTGAAGCGCCGTCTCGGCTGGATCGACTCCGGTCGAGACGGCTTCTTTCATGCGTCGAACAATCGCGCTGCCAACGATCGCGCCGTCCGCATGCTGGCCAACCGCGGTGACATGCGCAGCAGTCGAAATTCCGAAACCTGCGGCGATTGGAGCGTCGGTCAGAGCACGAATCGCGCGCACGCGCTCGGCGATCTCAGGCGCGTCGTTGCGCTCACCGGTGACTCCGGCGCGAGCGAGGAGATAGACGAAGCCCGTCGAAAGTCGGGCGAGGCTTTCTAGGCGATCCGTCGGCGTCGATGGTGAAACCAACGCGCAGAAACCTGCACCGCGTTGCGCTGCGAAACTTGAGACTTCGGCTGCCACACTCGGATCAGCGTCAGGAACGATGAATCCTGCGAAGCCGGATGACACCGCACGCGAAACAAATGCTTCAAGCCCCATCCGTTCGACGATCGAGATTGAAACCATCGCGATCATCGGCGTCGCGCTGCGCGTCCGCGCGACCATTTCGAAGATCTGGTCGGGCGTCGTACCGGCAAGCAGTGCCTGATGCATCGACTCTGCGATCACGGGACCGTCCGCGATCGGATCGGAGAAAGGAAATCCGATCTCGAGAAGATCTGCGCCCGCGTCTGCGGCGCCAGCGAGAATGCGCTCAGTCGTCGCGAGATCGGGATAGCCTGCGGTGATGAACGGCATCAACGCGGCACGATGCCCCGCGCGCGCGGGTTCGAAGGCCGAACGAATGCGTTCCATACCGTTTGATGAGTGAGCAGACATGCCGCGCAGAGTAGTCGAGCCGCAATACGAGCGGGTCAAGACGCCGGAGCATCTGTCAGGACTTCGCTCTGCGAAATCAATCGCGTGCCGCGGTTCGCTCGTCCGCGTTCAACTCGGAACGCGAAATCCGACTTGAGCAAGCGCTGCTGAGCGGGCGACTCCAACATCCAAAATGTGTCGCGCGATTGCGTCTGCCGTTGTTTCGGCGACTTGCGGGTCCGCTGCCGCGACTTCCCCGCGCGCGGAGGATCGGTATCGATCGGCGAGTGCCCAACTTGTCGTCGTTGGGTCGTTTGCGTGGCGCGGAATCACGTGCAGATGAAGATGTTTCACCGCTTCATTGAAGGTGATCGAGTAGGTGCGCTCGCATCCTGTGGTTCGACGAACCGCAGCGGCGAGTGCGGCCAAAATCGTGCCGATCTCCCCCGCCTCCTCGGGCGTCATCTCATCGAGGCCCGAGCGATGTGCGCGGCTTGCGACCATCATCCAGCCTGCGATTGGCACAGGGTCGACGTGGCGCAGTAAGACCCAACGCGGACTTTCGAGATAGACGCGCTGTGCAGCTGGACAGAAGGGACAAACGCCGTTGGTGCTGGTGGCCATAAAGATGCTCGGGGACGATCGTGCGGTTGAGCTGCTCGCGGAAACGGCTTGGGAAGTTCACGGCGGATCGCGCAGTTCGACGCCGTGTCGTGCGGTGTTACCGCGCACACGACGAGTGCGTTAAACCTTGTAACCCTCTGGCCCGCCGTCTTTGATGTACTTATCTGCGATCGCTTTCGTGAGATCGACATCGCAAATGTTCGCGAGCGTTGCAAGCCACGCGAGGACATCCGCGAACTCCTCCTCGAGATTCGCTTGATCGAGCTTCCCGCGCTCGCGGTTTGCGATCGCATGCGCGAGTTCGCCTACCTCTTCGACAAACCAGAGGTACGTGCCCGGAGCGCCGCGCGCTTTGTCGGTGGCGTAGTACTTGTCGCGAATGAGTTGTTGGAACTGGGAAATCTGCATCGTGGTTGCCGCTTGTGGGTGCCGACGGAGGAAGGCTTGCGTCGATCCCCGCGTGTCGCGCGGACGATCGAACAAAAAAGCCCCGCAGAGACGGGGCCGGAAGCGTCCACGGCGGGATTCGAACCTGCAACCTTTGCCTTCGGAGGGCAACGCTCTATCCAATTGAGCTACGCGGACAACGCTGGTGAAGTGTAGCAAACGCCGCGACGCGGACGCACGGCGTGCGGAACGTTCTCATTTTCGATCGCTCGCCGCCGTACACTCGCGCCCCTCGTCGTCGCGATTGCGGCCGTGGTTCTATCGATGACAGTCCGCCCATTTCCAATCGCTGCGCTCACGTTCCTCTGTTCACTTGGAACAGGCATCCTGTGGAACGCGCTCTACTTCATCGCCGAGCGTGAGTACGGATTCACGCAGCGGGACAGTCTTCTCCTCGCGTTCCTCAACGGCGTGCTCTACACATTCGTCGCAATGCGCGCGGGACCAACGGTGCGGTTCCTCGAACGTCATATGTCGGCGCGCTCTGCACTTGGACTGGTGCTCTTGGTGCAAGCCGCGATGGCACCGTTGGTACTGATCCCGTCGGTCGCGGTTCTTTGGGTGAGTGCGATTGCGATGACAGCACTCGGTGCACTGCAATGGCCAATCGTGCAGGCGTACCTCGCGGCGGGTCGGCACGGCGCAGACATGCGCAACGCGATCGGTTGGTGGAATGCATCTTGGATGCTTGCTACGGCGATTGGTCTCGCTCTCGCGGGCCCTCTCGAAGCGGCGCAACTCACGCGATGGGCGATCCCGATGTTGCTTCCGGTGAATCTCCTTGCGCTTGTCTTCTTGGCGAAATTTCCCAAGCGACCCGCTTCGCACGATGCCCACGAGCAGGCACGCCACGTTCCGCCGACCTACCGCCCACTCCTCGCAGCAGCAAGAGTCCTTCACCCGATGGGCTACCTCGTCATCGGTGCACTTTCACCGATTCTGCCCTACCTCTTTGAGAAACTCGCGACCCCCGCCGCGATGCAGGCACCACTCGGCGCAACGTGGCACGTCGCACGTTTTCTCGCGGTGATCGTCCTTTGGCAAACGGCGTTTTGGCATGGTCGCGCGGCGAGCCTTCTCGCGGCGGGCGTGCTCCTGACCGCAGGGTTCGCCTGTGCGGTTGCAGCTCCGAATGAATGGGGCATCGCGGTCGGCCTCTTCGCGCTCGGCCTTGGGCAAGGAACGATCTACTACAGCGCGATCTACTACGGCCTCGCCGTAGGCGCCGCCGAAGTCGACGCTGGCGGCATTCACGAAGCACTCGTCGGCGCGGGGTACTTCATGGGGCCCGCGATCGGACTTGCGGTCTTCTCCTTGGGTGGAAGTCCATCGGTCTTCATCGGCACGGTGGTCGGCGCACTTTGCGTCGGCGGAGTGCTGGCGGTTGTGCGCGGCTTCCGAGTGAAGGTTCGGACGGTCGTCTAACCACACAGTCTCAGCACGACACACGACGGCCTACTGCACTCACGCAGGCGAACCCTTCTTACTCACCGCCGTCAACGCTGCGAGCGCTCGTTCGCGCGCTTTCGTGTGTTCCACGATCGCGTGTGGATACTCCACTCCAAGCGTGATTCCCGCCGCGCGCAACGCGAGCGGAGGCGCATCGAACGGCGCGACTGCGAGTTGCTTCGGTACGCGCGCGAGTTCCGGCACCCAACGCCGAATGTACTCGGCCTCCGCGTCGAATTTCTCGGCTTGCGACGTCGGGTTGAAGATGCGGAAGTACGGCGCTGCGTCGGCGCCAGAACCTGCCGCCCACTGCCAACCGAGTGAGTTGTTGCCGAGATCCGCGTCAACGAGCGTATCCCAGAACCACTTCGCACCTTCTTGCCACGGCAAGAGGAGATGCTTCACCAAGAAACTGGCGACAACCATCCGTACGCGATTGTGCATCCAACCAGTCGCCCACAGCTGCCGCATGCCCGCATCGACGAGTGGATAGCCCGTCTGTCCGCGTTGCCACGCGCGCAGCGCCTCGCGATCGTTACGCCATGGGAATCGCGCGTACTCCGGTCGCAATGGCGCGAGATCGGTTTTCGGAAAGTGGTAAAGCACATGCGTGCCGAACTCGCGCCACAAGAGCTCGGCGAGGAACTTGTCGGTACTCGCTGCTGGTGAAGACGACGACGCGAGCGCGGTGTGCCAGACGCGACGAATGCCGATTTCGCCAAAGGCCAGATGCGGCGAGAGCAACGACGAACCGTCAACGGATGGCTGATCTCGCCCGATTGGATAACTCGCCATCGCGCCGCTTGTAAATGCGCGAAGCCGCACGAGCGCTGTGTCCTCGCCGGGTATCCATTTTGCGCGGAATCCCGCGGCCCAATCGATCTCGGGCTCAAGGTGCAGTGAGGCGATCGACACACCCGTGGGTGCGCCGTCCACGGCCGGCAACGTCTTCGGCGCCGCCTTCGGTTGCGCGGGCGCGGGCCGCGCGCGCACGTTCCGTGAGAACGGCGTGTACACCTGATAGGGACGTCCCTCCTTCGTCGCCACTTCTTCTGGGTCGAAGAGATGGTTCCCGCAGTAGGCCTTCCATGAGACGCTGAGCGCATCGAGCGCGGCTTCCACACGACGCTCCTGCGCGAGGGGCGCCGGCTCGAATCGCCGATTCCAAACGACTTCCTGCACGTCGTACCGCTTGACGAGATCGACAAGCGTCTTCGCTGCTTCGCCCTCGAGAATCGTCAGCCGAGAGCCCGCTTGCTCGAGCTTCGCCGCAAATGCCGTCAGACTCCGCGCGAGCCACCAGCGCTGCGCGCCACCGAGCGGCCATGCGCCTTCTTCGCCGTCGGAATGGATGTACACGGGGAGCAGCGCACTCGCTTGCGCGGCGCGCACAAGCGCAGGGTTGTCATCGAGACGAAAGTCGCGACGGATCCACCAAATGGCGCGGCTTGTCATGACTGTTGCCCCGCAGAGGAGGTCTCGGGCTTCAAGCGACCAAGTTCAAGTCGGAGCGCAGCGTCGAGTGTCGGGTGTGCGAAGCGAAAGCGCTCGCGCTCAAGCACACTCGGACGAACGAATGCGCCTTCGAGGAGTAGTCGCTGACCCATTTCGCCAAAGAGTGCACGTACGACAAATGCCGGTAGTGGTGCGAACGCTGGTCGCCCGAGCACGCGCCCGAGTTCTTTCGCAAACGCGCGTTGCGGAACGGCCGCGGGCGCGACAAGGTTCACGGCGCCGCGAACGCCGTCGTTGAGCGCGAGGAAGACGAGCCCCGCGACGAGGTCATCGAGCGAGATCCAACTCATTCCCTGCTGACCATTGCCGATCGGACCGCCAGCGCCCATGAGAAACGGAAGCCGCATGCGAGCGAGGGCGCCGCCTGCCGACGCGAGCACAACACCAACGCGAGCGTGCACGGTGCGAACACCTGCATCGCGCGCGGCGACGGTAGCGTCCTCCCACGCCGTGACAACATCCGCGAGATAGCCCGTTCCTGGCGCGCTGCGCTCGTCAACTCGCTCGTCGCCGCGATTGCCGTAGTAGCCGATCGCGCTCGCGGAAATGAACGCGCGTGGTTTCGTACGTGCGTTTGCAATTGCGCGCGCGACCGCCGCAGTTCCAATCGTGCGACTCTCGCGAATACGTTGCTTGCGCGCGGCATTCCATCGCCCGTCCGCGATGCCTTCGCCCGCGAGGTGTACGACCACGTCGAGATCCTCAACCGACTCGGGCGTCATTCCGCGCTCAGCATCAAGCGGGTTCCAGTTGCGTTCGCTCGGACCTCGCGGATTCCCTCGGACGAAGCGCACGACGTCGTGCCCGCCCGTCGACAGAAACGCGCAGAGTTGGCGGCCGACGAGCCCTGATGCGCCCGTCACACCGATGCGCAGACGCGTCGCGCCAAATCGTTCGTTGAACTCCGCGTGCCGACGCAGATCTTCGCGGGTTCGCGCGTGGCGGAACGCGAATTGCCGATCGAGTTCGCCATGGAAGATGCGCTGCCCAAGACGACCGAGGATGCCAAACGGTGGGTCGTAGACGATTCGATCTTCAAGGCGAGAGCCCTCGCCCTCCGCGATGAAACGATGGCGATGTCGCCACGAGCCAAACGGCCCTGTCAGCTGTTCATCGACAAACTGCGCACCCGCGACGACCTCACTGTGTACCGCGACGAGTTCGAGTTTGATGGGCCCCTTGCGAATCTCGATCTCCGCCCGCGCGCCATCGACGAGCGGCGATGCTTCACGCTTCACGCGGATGTTTTCCCAAGGCGGAATCAAGCGATGAATCGCACCTGAACGAAAATGCCACGCTGCAAGCGAGCTCGCAGGCACGGGCATTGGGGTCGATCTCAAGTACTCATATCGTCCGGTCATAGGTGCTTCTCACGGATTGCGACGGGCGCGACCAGTCGATTGCGCGTTCGAATTTTTGGTTTCTTCGCTCGGAAAGAGTGACGGTGTCGTTGCGGAGGACGTTGCTGGCGACTTCGCAGATTTCGTCCCCCGCTCCGTCGCGTGCGTAGATTTCAAGTCTGCCACACTTCCGCCCTCCCACCGCTTGCCGTTGATGAGTACGTCGCGCAACGCGACGAATGTCTGCGATTCACGCGAACGCACATCGTCCGTTCGGCCTCTTGCCGACGCAAGCGGGAGTTTCATGCGGGGATTGTCCGCGAGCACCGCGTTGTTTCGCGCGAGAAATGCCCAGTAAAGCGGCCCAATCGGGCAATCTTTCCCTGGTGTGAAGCGACAGGTACGGCACGAGTCGCCCATCTTCTCGAGATACGCCGAACCGCTCACGTACGGCTTGGTCGTCATCTCTGAAGTCGCATACGTCGCCATCGCGAGCACATTCGGTTCAACGACCCAATCCCACGCGTCGATGTAGGCAATCCAGAACCAGTCGCAGAGTTCGCGCGGCGAAACCCCGAACAACGTGGCGAGGTTGCCGAGCACCATCAAGCGCGTGATGTGATGGCTCCATCCTTCGGCCCAAACATCTTCGACCACATGGTCGAGGCATGCGAGACCACTCGCTGCGCCCCAGTAGGCGGGAGGAACACCAGCGTCCGCCGCGAGAAGATTTGGTCGCGCGCCGCCATCGACGCCTGCGGGCGCCGGCTGTACAGGCTGCCACGGTTCGCCCTTCCAACGCGCGAATCCTCCATCGCCTGGTTGCGAGAGCGGAGCTTCATCCGATGCGCGCCCTGAGCGGAAGCCGTCGGTTGCCCGATGCACTTGGTAGACGAACTCGCGCCAACCGAGCACCTGGCGAATGAACCCCTCTTGGCTCGAAATCGGAAGCGTGAGTGCAGCGACGTCGTGCACGACCTGTCGCGGAAGCAACCGATGCAGATTCATCAGCGGCGAAATCCGCGTGTGGAAGACCCCGCGGCTGCGGCGACTCATCGCGTCTTCGTACGGGCCAAAGTTGGGCAGGCACGACTTCTTCGCCCAATTCCAAAGGCGGTCGATTTCGGCGCGCGTCGCGGGAATCGCCGCGATGTCGAGCGTACCCGGATGCCGCGAGAATCGGGTCTCGATGATTGACGCGACTTCTTCACGGAGCGGTGAACCCGGAAACTCCGGAGGCGTCGGCGCCGGCGGTGTTCCATCCCAACGTCGTCGATTCTCCGCGTCGAAGCTGAACTTGCCCCCAACCGGCTTCCCCGCCTCCATAAGGATGCCCGTCCGGCGCCGCACCGCTTGGTAGAAGCGATCCATCCGCCAGCCTTCGGCGGTGCGTCCGGCTTCGAGGTCGGTCGCCGTCGTAAGGAATCCGTCGTGTGGCTCGAACGCGAGAAGACCAGCCGACACAAGCGGTGCGAACTCCGCGCGCATCTCGCGCTCTGCTGGCTCCATGCAGCGCGCCTCTCCTCGCGCCTCTTCTCGTGCCTTGCCTTGAGAGGCAAGGTACTCGCGGAGAAGTTCAACCATCGGCTGATCGCCAGAGAGAACCTCGACCGCATACCCGTGATCGGCGGCTTCAAGAGCGAATTTCCGCTGCGAAAGCAGAATCCAAGCCAAGCGCTGCCGGTGGTACGGGCGCCGCGAGAACCACTCGCCGCTCTCGAGCAAGACCAGTCGTGTGGTCCGGGGATCGACGCGCGCGGTGGGCCCAATGGCGAGACTTAACTGGTCCGGCAGCACGACCACGATCGATTCGGACGATGGTGCGGCGGCGCGAGCACGAGGCGCGGGCTGCTTCGCTGTCGGGGTCGCCCGAGCGGCCAACTGTGTGCGCGCCGCCAACTCGGCGGCGAACACTTCGCGGGCGAACGGACGGTGGCGCTCAGGCATGGGCGGCGTGGTTCGCCCGCGATCGAACAATAGATGCGCCGAGCGGCATGGGAAGCGCGCCGATCGCAACACGCCGATCGCAACACGACGGCCCGCCCGCGAGAACCATCCGAATTCGGCGCGATTCGAAACGCATCGACGCCTCTTCCGTAGAATCCGGCCCACTTTGGCCGACATCCCACGAAGACTTCTCTCAACGAAGTGGTATGCCTGATCTCCGCTGGCGGGGATCCTTGAATGGGATCCTTGAATGGGATCCTTGAATGGGATCGCAGACAGAATTGTCATAGACCGCGGCAAGCGCTCCGCAAAAGAGCACAGCAAAAGAGCACAGCAAGAGAGCACAACAGCAGATCAGAGCCAACGCTCAGAGCTCCAGATCGACGGGCCCCTCATTTCTCAATCCCGATGAAAAACTCAAAGAACTCGACGCCATCCGCGGCAACCTCGGCCAAACCATCCGCCGCGTCACCGACGCCTTCGCCGCGCACCGGACTGCAAACCGCAGCACTCGGAGCCCTCCACGTCGGTACGGCGGGCTGGATTGGATACGGCGCGTTGATGAAGGCGCTCGAGTTCAATCCGAACTTGCTGCCCGGCCCGATTCTCTCGCTCCTCCAGTGGGTGATGAAGTCGACATCCGTCGATCCAGATCTCCTGATGACGTGGTCGCTGCGCACGATCATCGGTGCCGAGGTCTTCATCGCACTCGCAATCCTGCTCTCGACGCGATACGCGCGCATCCTTGCGATTCTCACACTCTCGCTCTTCTGCGCGATTCTCGCCTACGCGATGGCGACCACCGCGTTGAAGGACGGCATCGTGGAAGCACTCACCGGCGGTTGCGGTTGTTTCGGCGAGAAGGGCCTGCCCGCAAGCGTGATGTTCTCGATCGACGCGGTACTTCTTCTGAACGCGCTGCTTCTTGTGCCCCGCGCACGAGGCGGTTCACTCGTTCCGCTCATCGCGACTTTCGTCATTGGGGTCGTCGCGGTCTTTACCGTGCGTGAGCCTGAAGTCGTTGCTCCGACACCCAGCCCCAATGGTGCGCAAACAACTGTGGTAACGCCAAACACGCCTGAAGCGTCGGGCGCGCAGACGGCGGCGGCGGCCACCGGCAAGATCGAAGGTCCATGGCCCGGCGCGCCAACGAAGTACGACAAGAATTACTTCCCGCGTTGGAAGGACTGGATCGGGAAACCGCTGCGCGATCAAAAACTCGCGCGCGCCATCGACGGCCCCATGCCAGCCGATTTCGAAAAGGGCGATTGGCTCGTCGTGTTCTCGCGCCAGGATTGCTCCGACTGCCAGTCGATGTTCCGTGCGTACTTCGCCGAGCCTCGCAAAGAGCGCGTGATGAAGGTCAATGTGCCGGACGCGCGAGGTACGCCGCTTGGCATGCCCTGCAACGGCTGCGAAGAACGCAAGTTGTTCCACGTTCGCGCAGGCGAGACTGGCAAGAGCCCCGAGTATGTCTTCCGAACCCCCGTCATCGTGCGCATGAAAGATGGCATTGTGAGCGGTGTCTGCACCGATCGGGCGAATGCCGATGAGTTCAACTCGGTGTTCCCGAGCCAAGATGCTGCGGCGACCGCAAATCCAACCACCACCACTCCCGCGATCACCACTCCAACGACGACGCCCGCACCGCAAGAAGCCGTGTGGCCAGGACCACCGACGGCACTCAAGAGTTTCTACGTGGCGGAGTTCACCGACGCGGTCGGAAAGAAACTCAGCGACAACCCGTTTGCGCTCCTCATGGAGAACAAGCTCCCCGCGAACTTCCTGAAGGGGCGCTGGATCGTGATCTTCTTCCGCGAGGACTGCGATC
>JBEIJG010000073.1:0-10590 GCA_040380385.1 Phycisphaeraceae bacterium
ATGCGGGCTGCGATGCGGGCTGCGATGCGGGCTGAGACGCACTCTGTGCAAGCGCGGCAGGCAGCGGCAGATTCGCCGCTGTGACGCTGCACTCACCTGTGATTCGCCCGTGATCGAATCCTCCGAGTTTCGTGCGGGGAATTCGAACATCTATCGCTCCGTCGAGCGTTCCGGTTTCGTCGGTTGACACCACGGCTGCCGATGTACCCCCGATCATGCCGCGCCCGACGCGGGTCTTGGCCGCGAGATCTCCGTTGATCGCGAGTTCGAAATCTGCGCCCTCGGTGAGTGCAATCGTTCCCTTCAGGTCTTCGATCGAGGCGTAGGGCGCGTCGGCATGAACCGCACTCAAATCGATCCCCGCGAACTCGATCGTCACCTTTCGTCCGGCCAAAAGTGATTGCGCCTTCGACTCCGATGCAGCGCCTGATCTCGCCTCGGCTGCACCTGCGCTTGATTTCATCATGCGCGTGAGACCGATCGATCCATCTGCACCGATCGCGGTTTTCACCGATCCAGCAAGTTTCACATCAACAGCGTCGCCCGTCGCCAACGCCCAAAGTCCTTGCGTGACTTCCGCATCGACGCGCACCGAACCATTCGCGGCGCCGCTGTCGATCGCAAGTGCCGTCACCGAGAGAGGCCCCGTCCAGCCAAGCCGAACCTCACCCACCGAGACCGTGCCTTCCACCTTGGCGCCGACTTCGCGCTCGATGACGCCACGCACGTATCCCGAAAGCAATGTGGGTGCGAGCAGCGCCGCCAATGCCGCCACAACGACCAACGTGATGGTCGACAGACCCAAAAAACGCCAAATGCTTCGTTTCCGTTGCTTCATCTCGATGACTCCCACCAATGCAAACCCATCAATTCAAACCCATCAAATCCAACCCATCAAATCAAACCCATCAAATCAAACCCATCAATTCGAGGGCCTGCGATCTCGACTGCTCATACTTCGACCACGCACGAAACAAACCTCATCCACCTCATCCACCTCATCACCGTTGCCATCTCTCACAACTGCGAAGGGTCGGCGACGATAGCAGCAGCGAAAGCGTCGCCGAAAATGCGCGACGTATTCCCCACAACTTCCCCACAACTTTGTGTTTCGACAGAGGAATTCATTCGCTCCACGCGCGAATTGTTCCGCTCACAACACGAACAGCACCTCACATCAATCGATCGCGACCGGTTGGGTCGGCTTGAGCGGCGCGAGTCGCAGCATGCGTTCAAGCGCGATTTTTGCCAAGCGCTTCGCCTCGGGGTGCACGGTGATGCGATTCACCACTTTGCCCGCCGCGAGATGATCGAGACACCACGAAAGATGCGCTTGGTCGATGCGATACATCGTGGTGCAAAGACACTGACAGTCGCTCAGGATGCGTACATCAACACCGCGCTCGGCCGCGCGGCGCGCAATGCGATGCACAAGATGCACTTCCGTGCCAACAGCCCATCGTGAACCCGGCTCCGCCTGCGCGATCTCATCGATGATGAACTCCGTCGAACCCGCGAGATCCGCGAGATCCACAACTTCCTGTGCACACTCTGGGTGGACGAGCACCGTGCGACCTTCTTGGCGCGCCGTCGCGACGTGTTCTGGGCGAAACAACTTGTGCACGCTGCAGTGACCAGCCCACAAGAGCACCTGCGCATCCGCGATTTCGCGCAGTGAAAGCCCACCATTTTCAAGTTTCGGATTCCAAAGGGCCGTCTGCGCGTGCACGCTCGTGCCCGCCGCGGCAGCGTCGATTTCCGTCACAAGTCCGTGTCGCTTCGCAGTGTTGCGACCAAGATGTTGATCGGGAAGAAAGAGAATCTTGATCTCTTCGTCGCTTGCTTTCGGTGTGTCGCCGCCCCCAAGCGCCCACTCAAAAACGCGCATTGCGTTCGAACTTGTGCAGCACGCGCCACCATGTTCGCCCACAAACGCCTTGATCGCGGCGGTCGAATTCACGTAGGTGATCGGAATGACACGCTGCTTCCGTCCAGATGCACGTATCGCGTTTTGAATCGACTCCCACGCATCCACCGTGTCTTCATACGCGGCCATGTCGGCCATCGAACAGCCCGCAGAAAGATCAGGCAAGATCACCGCAACATCATCGGCTGTGAGCACATCGGCGGTCTCCGCCATGAAGTGCACACCGCAGAACACGATGTACTTCGCGCCGCGACGCGCAGCTTCCGCAGCGGCCATCTGCGAAAGCTTGAGACTATCGCCGATGAGATCCGCGTGTTGAATCACGCTGTCTTGCTGATAGTGGTGACCAAGCACCAAGAGCTTCGAGCCGAGTTCCGCACGGCGCGCGGAGATCTCACGCGCGAGATCAGACTCAGACGCGTTCAAGTAGCGTTCGGGAAGCGACGGTTGCCAGAGCATGGATTCAGAGTCTACGCGCTCACGCGGCGGCTCACGGCGAGAAAGATGATACCGACGCACATCTCAAGGACGCCGACAGCCAAGAAAATCAACGGGAATCCCCACAGTCGAAACCATGTGTCAATGCTCGCGTCCGTTGGGTCGGCGGGGTTGTATCGCACGGGCACCGTGGCACCGACTGCGAACGGATCTGACGAGCTGATTTTCGACCGGAATTCAACGGGCGTACCGTCGGCAGCGGTGAACGCAACAACTTCTGCGCGTGTCGGGCGCGAGGAGGCTGACGTGTTTCGCCCCGGTGCCCCGACTGATCCACCGCGCTGCATACTCATCGATTGCGCGGTCACCGTGCCTGTCGCCGAAACCGACGTTTCCATCCACACTTTCGTGCGCCACAGAAAGATCCCCGATCCAACGCAGAGGCCGAACCCCATCACAATCATCCCGATCACGATGACACGCGCAGCGATACGAAAGATCCACGGCTGCGTGTTGTGGAGACTCGATGTTCTCAATCTGAAGACGTTCTCAAGCATGGGAATCCTTCGCGGGTCGAGTTCGGTCGCGCACACGTGCCACGGTCAATCGTCGTGCTCCCCAAGCACTTCATCGACGAGCGACTGCTCGCGCGGTGCGGGCGGCTCTCCGTCGACCAATTCGCGTTCGGGCGTGGTCGTTCGCGTTGCAACGGCTGGAATTCCTGCGCGCATCTCGATCGCTCCAGCAAGCGCTTCTGCATGAATGTCCGAGTCGCACACCACGAAGAGCGTCGATCCTGAACCACTCACGTGGACCGGCAACTCTGCGATTCCCTCGACTTTTCGGCTCACATCAAGAAGCGCAGGTGCGACCGAATACGCCGCATCTGCGAGATCGTTGAACGGTGATTGCGGTCGTACGCGATCTGCCGCGAGCGCACGCACACGCTGCGGCGCGAGTGCCGCGTTCGGACGCAGCGCGTCGAATGCGCGATAGACCGCACCCGTCGGGCACTGGATCTCGGGAAACGCGAGCACAAGATGCGTTTCGCTGCCCTCAACGTGCTCGAGTAGTTCGCCCGTTCCTTCGACGATCGCGTGTCCGCCGCGGACTAGAAAAGGGACATCGCTTCCGAGTTCGCGCGCGAGCGACTCCAAAAACTCGACGCGCAGATTCAGTTCAAACAGCGCGTCGAGAGCACGCAACATGGCGGCACCATTCGATGAACCGCCACCAAGCCCGCCGCCCACGGGAATGCGCTTCTGAAGCCGCAATTGCACCGGAAACTTGCGATCCAACCGCGACTCCAACAACAAGTGCGCGCGCACCGCGAGATCTTTGAGGATCGGCCAATCGATATCGGTCCGCCGGCGAGCGTCGGGATGCCAGTCAATCGAATAGCGTGAGAAACGGTCGGGAAGCAAGCGCCGGACTTCGAGGTCGTCTCCGAAGCCACACGTCGCCATCAGCGAAGAAATTGGATGCATGCCCGACGCATCCGGCGAACCAACGGAAAGCGCAAGGTTCACCTTGGCTGGCGCGAAAGCGTGGACGACGGACGGCATTCGGTGAGAATAGCGCCCTCATCCGCTCCGAAGAGCCTTTCAACGTCCCTCGCGGTATCTTTCACGCCCTATGGCAACTCCTCGCGCATACGCCCCGGCCAACCTCGATGCCTCCCGTTTTGAGGCGATTGAACCGCACTACCGCGAACTCCTCGGCCGCACCATCACGAGCGCCGACGAACTTGAGCAGCTGATCCTCGATCGCAGCGATCTCGACGCGTTGGTCGCCGAGAAGCAGGCGAATCTCTACATCGCGACGACGCGCAACACGGAAGACAAAAGCGCCGAAGCCGCATTCCTCGGTTTTGTACGCGACGTCGAGCCGAAGTTGAAGCCTATCGCGAGCGAACTCGACAAGAAGATCGCCACGAACGCCCACGCCGACGCGCTACCGAAGGCGCGTTACGAAGTACTGCTGCGTGGCATGCGCGTGGACATCGAGTTGTTCCGCGAGACGAACATTCCGCTCGAAACCGAACTTGCCGAACTCGACCAAAAGTACAACCAAATCGTCGGACGCATGACGGTTGAGTTTGACGGCGCGACGCGCACGATGCCGCAAATGGCGCGTTTTCTCGAAGAAACCGATCGCACCTTGCGCGAGCGCGCTTGGAAGGCGATCGCCGAGCGTCGACTCACCGACCGCGACGCGATCGACGAGATCTACGACAAGATGCTCGCGTTGCGCCACCAAATCGCGCGCAACGCCGGCTTCGACAACTTCCGCGATTTTCAACATCGCCGCTTCAAGCGTTTCGACTACACGCCCAACGACTGCATGTCGATGCACGCCGCGATCGAAGCGCATCTCGTACCGATTCAACGACGTCTCGACGCCGACCGCGCGCGCGAAATCTCGGCAACTCCGCTGCGCCCCTGGGATCTCGCGGTGGACGTGAAAGGCCGCAAGCCGCTGCGTCCATTTGAAAACGCGCAAGAGTTGATCGATGGCTGCTCGCGCATGTTCCACGCGATGGGCAGCGGACTCGGCGAGATGTTCGACACGATGCGCCAAGGCGATTGCTTGGATCTCGAATCGCGTCCAGGCAAGGCTCCCGGCGGCTACCAGTACCAGCGTCAACACTCGCGACAACCGTTCATCTTCATGAACGCCGCTGGCATGCACCGCGATCTCGTGACCATGGTCCACGAGGCCGGCCACGCGTTTCACTCGATCCTCTCGAAGGAAGACCCACTCGTCGAATACCGCAATTCGCCCACGGAATTTGCGGAAGTCGCATCGATGTCGATGGAGTTGCTCACGCTTCCCTACCACGGCGAGTTCTACTCTGAGGATGAGTGCCGCCGCGCGCTGCGCGAGCGCCTCGAGAAGTTCCCCACGATCATGACGTGGATCGCCACGATCGACGCGTTCCAACATTGGATCTACACGAATCCTGGTCATACGCGTGCACAGCGCACGGAAGCTTGGCGCGCTTTGATGAAGCGCTTCGGCAACGATGTGTCGTGGGATGGCTGCGAAGAGGCGCGCGACGCGCAGTGGCAGCGACAATTGCATCTCTTTGGCATGCCGTTCTACTACATCGAGTATGGCATCGCTGAAACGGGCGCAATTCAGATGTGGATGAACGCGCGACGCGACGCAGCGAAGGCGCTCGAGAATTACCGACGCGGCCTCGCGCTCGGTGGCTCCCGACCGTTGCCTGAGTTGTTCGCAACCGCTGGCCTTCGCTTCGAACTTTCAAGCGCACTCATGAAAGAGCTCGCCACAGAGGTCGATCGCGAACTCGTGAGTTCCTAAGGGGCTCCTGAGGGGGGTACCTGACAGAGTGCGTGCACGCGTGCGCGAAGAGGCGCGTCACGGGCATGCGATGTGATGCATGACGTCGTCCGCAACACCGCACGCGCTGCAACGCCGAACATCTACTTCGCGGAAGCGAGCGCAATGGCGACACGCGCGATTTCCTGCGAGGCATTTTCACGCGGTCGTGCGAGCAATTTCGCCCGCATCGATTCGCGACGCGCGTGATCGGTCATGAGCGAAATGAGCGCGGCACCAAGCGTTGCGCGATTTTTCGTCGCGTCGATGAGATCGTCGCAGAGCATCGCCACGCCATCATCATGCGCCGGCTGCGCGTTCCACTTCTGGTGAAGATCCGCGTGATAGGGATACGGCGCGTACACCGTGGGAACCGCGTTCAACAACGCCTCCGCAACAGAATTCGCGCCAGCGCGCGAGAGCACGAGATCGGCTGCACCCCACGCGAGACCCATGTCGTGCAGAAACGGCATCACCCGCGCACGAACACTCGCTGCGCGATACGCCGCTTCGATGGGTGTGGGGTCGGCGTTTCCAACGAGATGCAAAATCTGCCAACCACCAAATGCTGCGCGATCGTTCTCCACCATGAAGCGCAAGAGATCATTCAAACTCGCTGCCCCTTGAGATGCGCCAGTGACGAGCAACGTGTGCAGACCAGGTTCAAGTCCGAGACGTTCGCGTGCCTCGCGCGCGGGAAGCGCCGCGATCGCTGCGCGTCGCACTGGCATACCCACCATACGTTCGGCAAAGTCAGGTCGCGTCGGTGTGGGGCACGCAGTCAGAATGCAACGCGCGTGTCGCGCAACCCATCGATTCGCTTTCCCGGGCGTTGCATCGAGATTGACGAGAAGAATCGGAATGCGAAGTTTGCGCGCAGCCGCAACGACGGGACCGGTGACGTAGCCACCAAGGGCGATCACCGCAGAAGCCTGGCGACGTTCGAGAAGTTCGCGCGCAGCCACACGGCCCGCGAGAAACGCCCGCGCAAATCGAATGATTTTCGCGGGCTTCAGCGAAAGTCCTTCTGCTTCGATGGGCGTGAAATCTGCGTGGACATGTTCGAGCATGCGCGCATCCACTGCACGCGTCGAACAGGCAAACACACGATCAAACTCTGGCGCCATTTCTTGCAGCGCCTCGGCGATCGCAATCCCAGGCGAAATGTGACCGCCCGTTCCACCGCCCGCGAGCACGATGCTGCGCCGCGCAGTCTGCGCGCCCGTACGACTCGCTTCCGTACTCATGCGGCGACGACACCTTCACCAGGCTGCGCTTCGCGTTCATCGGATTCGATTCCGAGTTCCGCTTCGCGACGGCGCGCGCAACGATCGATCGAGAGAAGTAGCCCGACAGAAATGCCCGTCGCAACCCATCCCGAACCACCGCTCGAAAGAAACGGCAGCGCAATGCCCTTCGTCGGAGCAAGTCCAGTCACGACGAGCAAATTGATGAGCGCTTGCAGTCCGATCGTCAGCAAGATTCCAAGCCCAAACAGGCGCGAAAGCGGCGGAACAATGCGATCGGCTTCAGCACGATGCGCGCCGCGTGTCACGATCGAAAGACCGCACCAAAGCAACATGGCGAACAACGCCACCACTGCAAACGCGCCCACGATGCCGAGCTCTTCACAGATGATCGCGAAGATGAAGTCGGTCGTGTCTTCCGGGAGATAGCCGAACTTCTGCAGTCCATTTCCAAGGCCGTGACCTGCAAGTCCGCCACCAGCAATCGCACTCATCGATTGAATGATGTGGTAGCCGATGCCTTCCGGATCTTGCCACGGATTCTGATACGCGATCAGTCGATTGACGCGATATGGACTCGTGATGATCGCGGCCGCGGCGCCAAGCAAACCAACGGGCACGATCAAACCGATGTGCCACCACTTCATGCCGCCGACAAGGAGTACCGCGACGCACGTCGTGAAGAGCAGCGCCGCAGTGCCGAGATCTTCCATCGCGATCAAGCCAACGATGAAAAGAAGCACGCAGAACGCCGGCACAAAACCGCGCTTGAACGACGAGAGTCGATCGCGGTGATAGACGCAAAACCACGCAGCAACGCCGAGCAATCCCCACTTCGCAAGTTCGCTCGGTTGAAAGCCAAGCCACGCGGGGCCAATCCACCGCGAGGCGCCGTTGACTTCACGACCGATGCCCGGCACGTGCGTGAGGAGAAGCCCCACGATCGATGCGCCCAAAATCCACGGCACTGGCGACCACGCGCCCTGACGCGCGAACCACTTCTCGAGATCCACGCGCGACGCCGCCCACATGCCCGCGAGTGCTAAGACTGCGAGAATCGCGGATCGTCCGTAGAAGACCTTGTCGACCGTGATGCCGCCGTCATAGAGACGTTCCGCTCGCTCGAAACTCTTCAGACTCATCGCACCCGACTCGACGAGTGCGGGATCCGGCGGCACGCTCAAGCCCGCGGAATTCACCATCACAACGCCCATCACGAGCAGTGCGAGCACGGAGAGGATCAAGCCATGCGACATCCGAAGCATGGCGTCGATTATCGGCATTTTCGTCGCCGCGGGTGGAGAAGTGCGCGGAGCTCGCGCGTCAGCTGCAGATGGCTTCAACTCGCGTGGGCAGCGACGATCCTCAACGCTCATCACACGCACGACGCTCTCGATCCCCTACTCTGCCTATCTCATGTCCGCCGGCCCCACCGTCTACCTCGAAACCTTCGGCTGCCAGATGAACGAACTCGACAGCGAGCTCGTACGCGGCCATCTCCGGAGCCTCGGTTACCGATTCACCGAGAACTTCCAGACGGCGGATGTCGTCCTCTACAACACCTGCTCGGTGCGAGAACAGGCTGAAAACAAGGCATATTCGCGTCTCGGGCTCGTGGGCCTGCGGAAGAAGGCCGGAGAACACGTCATCCTCGGCGTCCTCGGTTGCATGGCCGAGCGCGACGGCGCCGACATGCTGCGGCGCTTCCCGCAGGTCGATCTCCTCTGCGGTCCGGGCGAACTCGACCGCCTCCCTGCGCTCATCGACAACGTGCGCCGCGCCGAGGGCGCCGCCCGTGAGGAACGCATCGCGCTCGCCGGGAACAAGTCGCGGCGTTCGACGACGCTCGCCGCGGCCGACGATCAACTCGAACTCCTCGATCTCTCGCGCGCGTTCGAACCATCAGAACCCGGAGCCGAACGTCGCTCTGCCTACGTTCGCATCACCCGTGGCTGCAACAAGTTCTGCACCTATTGCGTCGTACCGAATACGCGCGGCGCTGAGGTCCACCGACCGCCTGATGCAATCATCGATGAGTGCCGCCGCCTCGTCGACGCGGGCGTCATCGAGATCACCCTCCTCGGCCAAACCGTCAACCACTACCGCTATACCCACGGCCTCGCGGTCGACAGTGAAGGACGCGAACAACCCCAGGTTGGACCAGGACTTGCGGCCTTCCGTCAGCCAGTCCCTGATGACGGCAAGACCACGACCTTTGCGAGACTGTTGGAGCGGATCCACGACGAGATCCCCGCCCTCGCGCGTCTGCGGTTCGTGACCAGTTACCCCCGCGACTTCGGCGACGACATCCTCGACGTCATGGCGCGCTGCCCACGCATCTGTCGGTATCTCCACGTTCCCGCGCAGTCGGGCTCCGATCGCATGTTGAAGGCGATGAACCGCGGCTACACCCGCGCGGAGTACCTCGAGTTCATCGATCGCGTCCGTACGAAGCTCCCCGACTGCACGATCGCGGGCGACATCATCGTTGGGTTCCCTGGCGAGACCGAAGAGGACTTCGCAGAAACCGTGTCGCTCCTCAAAGCGGTGCCATTCAAGAACAACTTCATCTTCAAGTACTCGCCACGGCCTGGCACCGTCGCCATCCAGCGCTTTGAAGACGACATTCCGAACGACGTCAAGAAGTTACGGAACAACCTGCTGCTTGATTTGCAGACGGAGATCAGTGAGCGCGTCCACGCGGAGTGGGTCGGCAGAGAGGTCGAAGTGTTGATCGAAGAAATCCGCGATCACAACGTCGCCGGAGCGGCCGAACAGGCGGAAACCGCCGAAAATCGCGGGGATTCGAAGCTCTCGCTCTCGATCGCTGGGACCGGCGGCCACGGGCACGGTCACGAGCACAACCCAAAGCACAACCACGAGCACAACCACGAGCACACCCATCCTGCCGCGAAGAACGTCGAGGTCCGCTGGGCGCGCCGACAATCGACTGGGGCACGGCCAAAGACCGGTTGCCAAGCGATTGGTCGCACGAAAGGCGATCTCATCGTCGCGATTGACCTCGATGAGGCCGAGTTGGCGACGCTTCAGTCGCCGCAACAGCTCATCGGGACGATTCGAAACGTCAACGTGGAAAATTCCTCCGCGCTCATTCTTCGAGGTCGCTTCTCAAAAACCGCGCTGGCGCGCTCAAATCAGGGATGAGTTCCGTTTAGGACGACCGAGAACCGAAATGGGCGCGATCCCACGCAGGATCTTCATCTCCGATTGCTTGACACGGTCGCATCCTGTTCTATCTTCCGTTTCGAGGGATGAGGACGCGGTAAGGGCCGCGAGACTCTGAGGGAGAGTGCTGTGCTTATCCTCAACGGGCACGCAGAAGAATTGGGAGACATATCAATGAAGACTGGAATGATTGCAGCAGGCCTCGGCCTCGCGGTTTCTGGCGTCGCCTCGGCGGCTTTCACGAGTTACTCGGTCGTTGCGACTAACACGTCCAACAGCGGTCAGAACCTGACCCGTTACGAAGTCTTCGCGAACTTCAACGGCGCGACTGACACCGTCCTCAACGTGTTCAACCTCGCCCTCGTCTCGACCGACGAGGCTGATGCCTACGGTGGCTTCTGGCACAAGGACAACTCGGATTACAACGGTGGCGTCCTCTCGCAAGAG
>JBEIJG010000074.1:0-10518 GCA_040380385.1 Phycisphaeraceae bacterium
GAAGGCGGACGCAGCTGCGATTGAGGCACTTGCCCTCGCGCATGCGGATGTCGTTGCGGCGATTGCGGGTCGCGCTGTGAAGAAGGTTGTTGTCGTACCCGGCCGCATGGTGAACATCGTGATTTGAAATGTGCGCCGTGAAATGTGCGCCGTGAAATGTGCGCTCTGAGATGTGCGGCGTGAGATTGATGCCGTGAGATCGAACGCGCAACCACGGGAACTCAGCAGCGATACGCGGCATGAACGACTCAAGCAACATGCAGCGATCGGATTGTGAAGTGCTCGTGGTTGGCGCTGGCCCGACGGGCCTCGCAGCCGCACTCGCGCTCAGGGCGCAGGGCGTTCGTGTCGCGGTTGTCGATGAGGCACCTGAGCGCCACCGCGAGGCGCGCGCGAGTGCAGTGCATGCGCGCACGCTTGAGTTACTCGCGCCCTTCGGCGTTGCCGACCGCATCGCCGCGTATGCAACACCGATTCATCTGGTTCGATTCTTTGCGAGCGACGGTCGCGAAGTCATGCGTCGAGAGTTTCACGCGATCGATTCGCCATATCCGCCACTTCAGAACGTGCAGCAATGGCGCACCGAAGCATTGTTGGACGATCAATTGTTGATGCGCGGAGTCGTCGTGGAGCGTGGGACGCGCTTTGAGTCGCTGACGCAAGACGCGACTGGCGTTGAGGTCGTCCTCGCCGACGCTCGTGGCGAGCGGCGTGTGCGGAGTGCCTTCGTCGTCGCTGCCGATGGCGCGCACAGTGGTGTGCGCCGTGCACTCGGGCTCTCCATGGAGGGAAGCGATTACCCCGAGCGCTGGATTGCCGGAGAACTCAACGTTTCGGAGGGGACGACAGCCACCGAGTCGCAGATTCTCTTCGACCCTGATCGCGTGAGTTTGCAGTTTCCACTTGATCATGGACGGTTGTTTTTTGCAACGTTGAAGGACGATGAACTTCCTGGGAAATCGCGTGGGCATGTTGCGCCGGAAGAAGTGGCGCGCGTCTATCGCGCGGGCTTCGGCCGTCATGCGCGTCTTGGTGCAGATGTTCGCGCGATTCCGTGGTCGTCGCTCTTTGTGATGCATCAATGCACGATTCCCGACTATCGCCATGGACGCATATTCCTTGCAGGTGATGCTGCGCATCTCTCTTCTGCAGCGGGCGGAAACGGCATGAATGCGGGAATCGGCGACGGGATCAATCTTGCGTGGCGGCTCGCGGCGCACCTGCGTTTGGGTGCAAGTGCCGCAATACTTGATGGGTACTCCATCGACCGTCATGAGCATTTTGAACACGTGAATGCATCAAGCGATGCCGCGCATCGCTTGCTCGCCGCGCATGACCCGACGTGCTTCCAGGTGCATGCCCCGCGTGGCATCCGCGCGGCGCTTACGCGCGTTTTTTCGCACGCGTCTTCTGGGCCCGCGCTCGTTGATCGTGAACTTGGCGAGACGTCTCTCGCCTTGACACGCGATCCAGCGTTTGTCGATCATGTGGTGAATTCTGCGAGCGATGCGATCCGCGCGGGCATGCGCGTTCCAACGCTTGCGGACTTCTCGATCGGTTTTGGTGCGCCGCGTCCGTGGTGCGCGCTCTTCGATGGTTTCCATTGGGCACTGGTCCTCGCGATCCCTTCCCGTGACAGCGTTCGCGCCAAGCATGTCGAGGACCTTGAGACCATCGTTCTTCCGCGCTTGAAAGGGCGCGTTCGAACTGTTGTCGCGGCTGGCGACGCCTTCGCATGGAACGCGCCGCGGCCGACGCTTTCGCTGATTCGACCTGATGGAGTCGTTGCGTATCGCGAGGATTGTGCCCCCGGCGGAATTCCGAGTGGCGCGCGCCTCTCCGTGTGGCTTGACCGTTTCTTTCCCGCGGCCGATTCGATACGCTGACTTCGTGACGGCTCGCAATTCCTCGCCGATCGTCTGCCGTGTCCTCATGCTCTTCGCGTGTGCGTGCATGACACTTCTGCTTGCAGCGTGCGGGACAGACAAGTGCGATCTCGATCGTGTGGGAACACCGCTTCGAATTGCAGATCTGCGCGAAACGGCCTCGTGGACGCCCGACTTCGATCGTGCGTGGTGGAACGATATCGATCGCGCCTATGTCGAGTACGACGAAGAAGTCGGTCGCATTGTGCGCGCATCGTGGGATCCGTTCGTGCGCGCGCTTGTCGCGAGTGAGCAGACGGGCTTTCCGAAAGAGCGACGCGCTGCACGTGCGATGTGGGAGTCACACTTGCGCGTTCGTCGCGCACTCGGAGACGCGGAGAACCAATTCTGCGCTGCGCTCGACGCCGCACTTCCTGATCGAGCGAACCCCTTCATCGAGTTGCTGCGCGCGCGCGGTGCGTTTTGGCGCGAAAGCGCCGTGTGGGTTCCACATGGTCAACGAGCACCTGGGCCGCTCGAAGTGCTTGCGATGACCGGGCCGCCGAGCGCTGACGCTGTGACAGCCCGCGCGGCGACGGAGGCGTATGCGAGACTCGCGCCAATTGCGCGTCGTGCGGCGGAAGAACGCTTTGAGGCGTATCTCGACTACTGCGATCAAGTGACCGACGCAGAGAGTGAAGTCGCAGCCGCGAAATTTGAACGCGAGGCTTTGCCCGCTGATGCGACGAAAGAGGCGATCGAGGCCGCGGATGCACGGATCAAAGCAGCGAGCGCGGCAGTGGATGCAGCCAGTCAAGCGCTCAACAAAATGACGCGTCGCGAGGCAGATGAGAAGTTTCGGCTCGCGTTGTTGCGAGAGGATCGCGCATGCAGCGAAGCGCTTTCGGACGGCGAACGCAGCATCGATTATCTCGACCGTGTTGAAGCGTTTCTGCACATTGGTCTCCGCAGCCAGCAATCGCTCCGCGCATTACGCGCGGTTGCGTTGCGCGTGGTCGAGCAGCGATTTCCTCAGGATGAGGCGCGTCGAACGCGCGTTGAGCGTGCATTCGACGAGTACTTCAACCGAGAGAAGAACTTGCGACCGCGGCTTGCTTCTGCCTCGATGAAAGAGCGCGCGGTGGCATATCAGGCGGTGCTGCAACTGGTCGGTCCGCTGTACGGCGAGCTCAACGCCGCGACTGGAGTCGCAGGCGAATCGCTTGAATTCTTCTCGATCGAAGTTTCCGCGGGCCGTCGAAGCGCCGAGGAGAGTGCCGATGCTGTTGTCGCGCTCGTCAATGGTGAGAATGTGCAACAAGCTGAGGCGCTGATCGAGGAGTCTGACGTTGATCAAACGATCGGACAGACGCGCGATCAAGGCATGCGCGCTTTCGCGGGCTCTGCGCTCTCGCCGCGTGTTGTGCGCGCTCTTTCCGCAGGTTTGCGGCTTGATGTCGAGCGTGCCGCGAGCCTCGAGCGATTTCGCTCGGAGGAAGCAACGCGCCTCGCGCAGTCGACCGCCTCGTTGATCGAGCGCTTTCGCGAGGTTGGTCGTCGATTGGAACGGGGTGCAGAGAATAGTTCGAGCGAGGTCTCAACCGAGTCGCGGGTGCGCGATGCGCTGCGCGAGACTGCATCGATCACCGCCGCGTTTCGCACGCTCGATCAAGCCGCGAACGAGCGACTGCTTGCAGAAGCGGCAAGGCTCGCAGACGTTCCAAACGACGACGCACGTCTTGCGACGGCTCGCGTGGAGTTTGAACTTCTCTCGTTGATCGGGGCTACTGCGGACATGCAGGAGTGGTACGCGATCGGTGGATTGGCTCCTGAGGCGATCGTGAGTCCGTTTGAAGTTGTGCGAACGATGGATGCGGATGACGCGATTCGGGAGGCCGCCGAGGCGCTTGTCTTTGCGCGCGCGGATGAACTTCGCGCCGGCCACCAAGAAGCGGCAGCAGCGCAACTTCACAATACAGGCGCGTTTCTCGTGCGTCTCATCGATCGGCCGCGCGACGGTCACTTGCCGAGCGAGCCGTGGTATCCGATTCCGAGTGGCGCGCGCGCAATCTCTGTTCGAAATCAACTTGCGAGCGAACTCGGTCGCGTGCTTGGTGCGACCGCTGAGCGTGCGTTTCATGAGCGTTGGCGGGCGATGACGCGACCCACGATGACACCCGCGCGAGAGCGCGGTTTGCTTGCGATGGACGCATTCGTCGCGGGGGCACGCATGACACACGAAGAGCGTGTGGAGACGGAAGAGGTACGTCGAGCGGTCGAGGAAGTCCTCGTGCGTACCGACGTCGCGCGTGAAGACGCGCTCAGAAGACTCCACGCGTTCGTCTCGACCTGGATGGCGGGTTCGAGTGTGCGCTCAGAGGAGGATTGGAAAGCAGTCGCCGCTCGAAGCGCTGAAGCGGCGTGGCTCCGCGCGCGGGTCAGCGACGTCGACGAACGCGCGCTGCTCCAATGCGCGCGACTCCTTGCTGATCAGCCTGCGGCAGAGGAGATTCTGCACGAGCTCGAGGTGTTTCCTGTCCGGCTCCCGGCACGGCTTGCGCCGTATTTCCCCGAGGCAGAAACGCGTTGAGACGCGAAAAGATCCATCCGCACTTCGCGTAGACTCGCGGCCATGGCCCGTGAACATCTGCCCATTCAAATTGGTTTGCCACGCGAGAGCGCATGGGAGATGGAGGAGTATCCATCGTCGCGGTATGTCGCGTTTGTCTGTGGCGATGAGTTGCCCGATCCTGCCGATGCGTTCGATGCGCTCGGTGAGAGTTTCGGTGTCGCACCGCAAGACATCGCTCCGCTTCCAACGAATGCCGACGAAGTGCAATGGGCCTTTCGATGCCGCATTCCAAGTCGCACGTCGCCCATCCTCGTCTGGTGTGAGCGCGTCGGTGCAGCGGACATTCCTGATGGCGAAATCGCGGACGCGCGTTGGTCGATTCTCGTCGAAGCGCTGCTTGAATTGGCTGATCCATTGCTTGATGCCGCGCGACTGGGCGCGATTGTCGCGCGCGCTGGTGGCACACGGACGCGATTGATGCTGAACCCTGATCTCGGGGTCGTATATCGCCTCGACGAGATCAAACGGCTCTTCCTCGCGAAGCGCGCGGGGGAGTTTCTCGACGAACGACATCTCTTCCGTGTGGAGATCGGCGCGCGCGATCGCGCGCATGGTCCATTCTGGCTGACAACCGTCGGGCTTCATCGCGTTGCACGGCCTGAGATAGAGATGTTGGAGATTCCGGCGGACGAGTTGCACGCAGCGCTTGCGATGGTGGATGCGATTGCCGCGCGGTTTGTTTCGACGCCACTTCCTGCAGCGGGTGTGCCATTCGAGGCAGGGGCGGGACTGTCGGTCGCGCTCGTTCCAGTCGCCGAGGTGATCGAGACGATTTCGCCCGAGATGCCGGGTGGTCCATCAGATCGAGTAAAGCTGCCACGCGCGCCGCGAGCGGCGATTTGTGCGGCAGGAAAGCGCGGCGCGTTTCGGCCTGTCTGGGTGCCACCGCATGAAGTGCTCCAGAAACTTACGCGCGGAGAAAGCGGTTTGTTGCGCTCTGAGCGTGAGACAGAAGTGCAGGAACGACTCGCGCGATTGGAGTGGCCAGCGTTTCTCGATGCGCTTTCGACGCGAGCGCAGCATCCCGCGCGGCAGTTCTACGCGAAGGTTGCGGAGACTCGTGATGAGAATCTTGCGGACGGCGGCGTCGAGCATGTGTGGGAGCATGTGTGGGTGGAAGTCGTCGACGCGAACGAAAGCAGCGTGTGCGGCCGAAAGCTTGGTGCGGACGGACTTCGTGCGGGCGCGGTGGGTGCTTCGACGGATTCGGCAGCAAACTCCTTGGTGACTGCGCCGATCACGCGCCTCAGCGACTGGGCTGTCACGGGAGTGATCACGCCGAAGGCCGAGTCGCCGATCGAAGTCGGGCCGCAAACTGCGTCGCTTTTGACAGCGTGCATGCACGCATGAAGCGATGATTTTCGCGCCGCGTTGAAGCGTGGGTTGTCGTCACGCAGAATGTGGCGGCAATGTGAGACGTGGACTCGCCTTTCGTCTCCGCTCGCGCCACAATGCGAGCATGCCTCTCGCGACCGACATTCCGAAGCGCCGAACCCGCGTTATTCGCGCGGGTGTGGTGTATGCCGGTGTAGTTCTTGCGATTGGTATCGCGGCTGGCTCGCGACCGAACAACCTGCTCGTCTGGGTGTTCGCCTGTTTGCTTGCGGCGCTTGTTGCTTCTGGCGTTGTGAGCGGCTTCATGATGATGCCGCTGCGCGCCGTGCGTATCGAGCCGCGACGCGGTCGCGTTGGCGAGCCACTTCTCGTGCGCTACGAGATTCAGAATTCCTCGCGCGTGATCCCGGCCTACGACCTGCACGTTGCGGAAGTCGATGCAACGAAGACCAGCGGCCTTGAGCCCGCTGGTGAAGCTTGGGTCTTGCACGTTGGGCCTGGCGATCGGGTGCATGCAGAGGCGGTGTTTCGACCGATGCGGCGAGGCACGCTCCGACTCGCGCGCTTTGAGGTCACGTCAACGTTTCCTTTCGATCTTTTGCGCAAAGTGCTCATCTACACGCAGCCCGCAGAAGTTCTGATTCATCCCGAAGTGCATCCGCTGCGAGAGGGTGTCCTTGAGCGCGTGACTGCGGGCGGCGCCGGTGGGCAGCGGATGTCGAGTGAAGGTGGCGGAACCGACGATTTCTTCGGTGTGCGCGAGTATCGCCCTGGCGATAGCGTGCGGCAGATCGCGTGGAAACGTCTTGCTGGAACGGGCAAGCTCGCGTCGATCGAGCGGAGTCGAAGCGTCCCGCCACGCGTGCGGATCTTGCTCGATCTCTCGCGACCAACGAGTGCACTCCGAGTCACTGAGGGCGAGGATGCGCGCGAACTCGAAGAGCGTGCGATTGTGCTTGCGGCGAGTTTCATCGCGTACTGCGATCAACTCGGTTACGAGTATGCACTGTCGGTCGCGGGACTTCCGATTCCGTCGGTCGCACTGCGTCGCGGGCATTTCCATCGTGAGAAAATCATGTCGCTGCTTGCGGCGCTTGATCTTGAATTGCCGCGTGCCGCAGGGAACGGACTCTCTGCGAGCGAAGAACGCGCGACCACCATTGTGGTGCATGCGGATCGCACAGACACGTCGCTGGCGCCGTCTGAAGCATGGCATTTCACGGCGCGGCAGCTCGAGTCGCTCGTTGCGCGCGAGCCAACAAGGATCGCGACGGATGAGCGCCCGCCCACCGCTTCGCAACGGCGCGAGGTGCGTGCATGACGCTTCTCCGTCGACATCGCATCGCGAGTTTCTTGTTGGCGATCGTCGCGATCGTTGCATTTTCCATAGCGGAACTCGACTTCACCATGCTCTTTCTTGGCGTGGTGCTTGCGGTGCTGAGTTGGTATGTGACGGAGGGCCCACGCGGTCGAACATTGCCGGACTGGGCTGCAAACACGATCGTTGTTGTCGCGATCGGGTGGGAAGCGTTTCGTTTCCTTTCGACGGGCGAGATTGCCGATGCGATGGGTGCACTCGGTCGCGCGATGGTCTGGATTCTCATCGCGAAACTCTTCGCGCGACGAACGCCCACTGAGGAACGCCAACGGTTCGCGCTCTCAACGATGCTCGTGATCGCAGGTTGCCTCGAGAGCGTGCAGTTTGCATTTGGTCTTCTCGTCATCGTCTACGTGTGTGTCGCGATTTGGACCACGATGCTTTGGCGACTTGCGCGGAGTGCCGAAGAAGCGCGGCATTCGCGCGAGTTGAGTCAAGGATTTGCACCTCCACTTGAAATCGCGATCGGACGACGTTCATCGCCGCAGTTTCGCGGGCTTGTGATCGCATCGATTCTTGTGGTGCTCGCGGGCGGCGTTGGCGTGTTCATTCTCTTCCCTCGATTCGCTGAGATCGGGAGCGCGAGTGCGGCCGGTCGAAGTGTGAGCGGATTCACGGACGAGATTCGGTTGCGTCGAGGCGATCGCATCACGGAAAGTCGCCGCGAACTGTTCACTGTCCGTTGGATCGATCCAGACGGCTCTGCGCGACGCATGCTGCGGCCTTTGCTTCTGCGCGGTGCAGTGCTTGGTTGGTACGACGCTGCTGGTGAGCGTTGGGTACCGCTGCGCGCAGAAGCAGGGATTCGAACGCTTCGCACGCCTGAGGATGGCGCGTTTGCGCGGTTGGCGCGAAATGAGCCAGATCCGCCTGGCGCTGCAGCGACCGTAGACATCGAGATGCGTTCGTTCGCGACCGATGTCATTTTCTCGATTTACGCACCAATCGCGATCGCGACGAGTGAACCACGTTCGGTCTCCATCGATCCAGCAACGCTCGTGTTGCGCGACGTTTCGACCGATCGCATGGGGCGCTACTGGAACTATCAACTGCAAGTGCAGCCACAGCCGTCGGCAGAGATGCTGCGTGCGCTTAGCGCGGGAACCGAACCTCGCGGTGCATATCTCTCGTTTCCACTCGACGAGTTGAAGCCAATCGCAGAATCGATGCTCGCGGAAGTGCAAGCGAACAGTGGATTGCCGCCGCGACCAGATTCAAATGCCTCAGCGAGCGAACGCGCGGTGTGGGGTCGAGAAGCAGCACGCGCGATTGCGGCGTACTTACGCGCAAATTTCACGTATACGACCGATCTCTCAACGCTACCGCGCGTCGAGGGCGAAGATCCGATCGTGAGTTTCTTGACGCGCTATCGACGGGGTCATTGCGAGTATTTCGCCAGTGGCCTTTGCGCGGTGCTGCGCTCGCTGGGAGTACCGGCGCGCATCGTGACGGGCTTTATCGCGATCGAGTACGACGAGAACAGTGAGCATTACGTCGTGCGTGAATCGAATGCGCACGCGTGGGTTGAGGTGCGTACCGGTCCGGATGCATGGATGGCGATCGACGCGACACCTGAAGAGAGTTTGATCGAGTTGCAGGAGCGCAATCGCTCGTTCGTCGATCGGTTCCGATGGATCTATGGAAGCCTTGAGTTCTTCTGGAATTCGCGCGTTGTGAGCTACGACGCATCGGTGCAATCGACGTTCGCCAATCGCGTGCAAGGCTCGTGGCGGGATGCAGCGGGAGAGCGACTGTCGCAGTTGCTTGCGAAAATGCGCGCGATCGCGACAGATCTCTCGCTTGGTCGCGCGGGCGGCGCGTGGTTCGCGACGATCGCGATTGGAGTCTGCACAACACTTCTTGCGGTGCTCATTGTGAGAACTCGACGTCGCCGACTGCGTGCGCGCCTTGGTGTTTTGGGTGCGACGCGTGCGGAACAACGTCGTCTTGTGCGCGATGCGGCGTTCTACGTCGAGGCACTCGACATGTTGGAGCGCGCAGGGTTTATGAAGCCCGCGCACTTGACTCCGCGTCTCTTCGCCGAGGAATTGCAGACACGCGATCGAATGCTCGGCGACGCGTTCTTGAAGGTTACGGACCGCTTCTACAGCGTCCGATACGGCGGCAGCGATGGACCGAGCAACGCGTCTGCGGGGGCCGATTCCCACCTTTCGCTCCTTCTCGCACTTCGCGCGGCGATCCGACAAAACCGCGCGACTCGACGTGCCGATTGAAAGAGGGTCGTCGAGGGCGTTGTTTTCCTCGCGTCCGCGGGCTTGACCGCGCCTTGCTCTGAGGCGCGCCCCGCGTGCTCATCCGCAAGGAGTCTTTCATGCCAGCTTCAAGATCACGAACGACTGAGTGGCGGCGCTCCCTTGAGCAACTGCGTTCGCGCGAAGGCGCGATTGAGATCGCGATCGCACGCGATGGTACCGACGACGAAGCAGTGCTCGGCGCGAGCGACCTCGTGTGGCGCGTGCGCGTGCTTGATCTCAGCGAGACCGAGGTAGCGGTGGATCTCCCATTTGCGCTCGGACGCGCGGTCGAGTTGCCTGTTGGAACCGAACTTGTTGGCGCGATCGCCATTGGGCAGAATCGATGGATGTTCCGAACGAAGGTGATCGGCGCTTGGCAGCCGAAGGCGCCGTATCCGCGCTCACATCGTGCGGTTCGACTTGCGCTTCCTGATCATGTTGAGCGTTGCCTTCGCCGCGCGACTCGTGTGGATGTTGCGTCGATCAATCTGCCAAAGGTCGAAATTTGGCCGCTGCTCGAACCGCGATCGGTTCTGCCTGCGCAACGCGCGAGTGAGATTGCATTTCGTGCGGTGCTTGCTGGCGAGAAGGCCACGGCACCAAGCGATGATTTGCTGCCGACCGTCGGGCCTGGTTTTGGCGCGACGCTCGTCAATCTCGGCGGCGGCGGTCTTGGCATTCTTGTCGAGCCGGACGACACTGCGGTGCTCTCGCGACATCGGCTGTTCTGGATTCGATTCACGCTCGGCGACGTGATGCCTGTGCCAGTCTGTTGCGCTGCGCGCGTCGTGCACACCCACATGGATAGCTCGCACCGCATCTACGCGGGCGTTTCGTTTGATTTCGACTTCAATCCTGCGCATCAGCGCGTGGTTGCGGAACAGATCGTGCACGCGATTGAGCGGCTCACGAAGGCGCAGCGGAAGGCTGCGTGAGTGAGCCCGGCGAACATCGCACCTCTCAACAGACGACATACAACGCGCCGCCCTTTCGGGTGGCGCGTTGTGTTGTGCATTGATCGACGGGAGTTGGTCTTCGCTCAGTTCACTGGAC
>JBEIJG010000075.1:0-10507 GCA_040380385.1 Phycisphaeraceae bacterium
GCCAAAGTGGAAAAGGCACTGCGCGGCGACGCTGGGGTCGCATCGGCCGACGTTGCGTTTGCCACGCGCAAGGCGCGCATCGCGTTTGACCCAAGTCGCACGTCGCTGCCGCAACTCGCGCAGCGCGTGCGGCATGCGGGTTTCGAACTCGCCGTCGGTCGTGATGCGGCGGCGCGCGAACGCGAAGAAACGCGCGTTTTAACTGATCTTCGTCGGCGGTTCATTGTGGGCGCGGCGCTTTCGCTTCCACTGGCGATCATCGCGATGACGCATGGTTCCATTCCATGGCTCGCGGGTGAAGGTGCCGCGTGGACGCAATGGGCACTCGCAACGCCCGTCTACTTTTGGTGCGGTTGGCCGATCCACCGCGCAGCGCTCGAGCGCGCGCGGGTCCTCAGCACCGACATGCACACGCTCGTTTCGCTCGGTACAACGGTCGCTTACGCGGCGAGCGTGTGGGCGCTGATCTCTGCCGACGCCGCGCACGTCGGGCATACGTCGCATCTCTGGTTCGAAGCTGCTGCGATCATTCTCGTCTTCGTGTTGCTCGGTCGCCTGCTTGAGTCGCGTGCGACGCAGCGCGCGGGGCACGCGATTCGCGCGCTCGGTTCGCTTGCTGTTCCTGCCGTGCGCGTGATTCGCGTTGAAGATGGCGTTGAAGTGGAGCGTGAGATCTCGGCAGATGAGGTGGAGCCCGGTCTTCGCGTGCGAGTTCGACCAGGCGAGCGGGTACCGATCGATGGTGAAGTCGTCCGCGGCGAGAGCGAAGTCGACGAGTCGATGCTGACGGGCGAGCCGATTCCGGTCGTCAAGCGTGCACACGATCGCGTTTTCGCCGGAACCATGAATACGCTCGGCGCGCTCGACGTGGTCGCTACGTGTGCGATGACTGATACGGTGCTCTCGCGCGTGATTTCGTTGGTCGATGACGCTCAAGCGACGAAGGCGCAGATCGCGCGCACAGCCGATCGCGCAGCGGCGATCTTTGTTCCGGTGATTCTCGTCATCGCGTTTGCAGCGTTCGCTGTTTGGATGTTGGTCGCGCCTGTCGAGATTCGATTCGAGCGCGCACTTGAGGCGCTTGTCAGCGTGTTGGTCGTTGCGTGTCCATGTGCACTTGGACTTGCGACGCCCGTTGCGGTGATGGTCGCATCGGGGCGCGCCGCAACGATGGGTGTTCTCTTTCGGCGTGCCGCGGCGTTTGAGAAACTCGCCGTCATTCGTGCGGTGGTCTTCGACAAGACGGGAACGTTGACGCAAGGTTCACCCCGCGTGACGCGGATTGTTCCTGTTGCGGGTGTCGATGAGAATACGTTGCTCGCCGTCGCCGCAGCGGTCGAAGTCTCAAGCGAACATCCGATCGCACGCGGGATCGTCGAAGCGGCACGTGCACGAGCGCTCGACATGCAGCGCGCCGCGGAGTTCCGAGCGACCGCGGGCGAGGGCGTTTCAGCGATGGTGTGCGATGGCGTGGATGGAGCCCCTGAGAAGTCGAAGCGCGGTTTGGTTGGGCGCCGTTCGTGGCTCGAACGCGAAGGCGTGCGTGATCTGCCGTCGAAGAGTGATTCGCATTTTACTGCGCGCGAAGGCGAAACATGCGTCGCCGTTGCGATGGATGCACAGTTCATCGGCATCATCGCACTTGAAGATACGCTTCGTCCTTCCGCGCGCGCGGCGGTTGCTGAGCTCCGTTCGAACAACGTGGAAGCATGGATCGCGAGCGGCGATGCCGAGTCCACGGTCGTGCGCGTGGCGGCAGAACTGGCCATTGCGCCCGAGCGCGCGAAGTACGGCATGACGCCTGAGTCAAAGGCAGCATTCCTTCGTGAGTTGCGGGCGCGCGCGTCTGTCGCATTTGTCGGTGACGGCATCAACGACGCAGTGGCGTTGGCAGCGGCGGATGCGGGGATCGCGATGTCTGCCGGCACCGACGTTGCGAAAGCGAGCGCAGATGTTGTACTTGTCACGCACGATCTCGCAGCGGTCGCGCACGCGATTTCGCTTTCTCGTGCGACGTTGCGGGTGATTCGACAGAATCTTGCGTGGGCGTTTGGTTACAACGTTGTGTTGATCCCGCTCGCTGCGGGCGCGTTGTATCCGTGGACGGAAATGATGTTGCCGCCGATTCTCGCAAGTGCTGCGATGGCACTTTCAAGCGTGACCGTCGTCATGAACAGCCTCAGACTGCGTCGCGTGTCGTCGTCGTCGCTGCGGCATGCATGAAAACAGGCCCAATCGGCTGCGTCGGAACCCCCTCGTAGCGCGTTTCCGCCACCAACGCTTCGCGCTTCATGACAACAGAGTGCGGCTCCACAATCGCACCGCGACCGACGCGTGCTCCGTACAGGAGTACAGTGTTCGCGCCAACGGTCGCGCGATCTTCGATGAAGACGTGATCAACCTTGAGCACGCGATCTTCAAACGTGTGTGCTTGGAAAAGTGCCTGCACCGTGACATCGTCGCCGAAATGAAGCATGTCCGGATCAACGACATGTGAGAAGCCGCTTCCAAGAAGCGCGCGCTTTCCGATGCGGCAGCCCATGAGCCGTAGATACGCAACGAGGAGAAGCGATCCTTCGAGGAGCGCAAGTGGCTTCGATGCCCACATTCCCCACAAAACGTAGAGGAAATCCCAGCGACTGCACCAGCAGCTCCAGAGCGCGTGTGTTCCTGGCTTCACGCGGCCAATGAGCGCCCATTTGAGCAGCAGCACGCTCGAAGTGAGCGCGGCGAACGCTGCGAGCAGTGCGCATGGCAGCCACACGAAGCGGAACAACCATGCGTCTGCGGTTTGCTCCGCGATTTCAAGCACGCGATACATGACGAGCGCCAGGAACACAGGGCCAATCGGAAGCGCGAAGCGCGCGAGCTCCCACATCCAGCGATTGACTCGCCGTACAAGCGGGGGTTCGTGCGTGAGTTCGCGAGACATCTCGACGATTTCACGTCGTGGGAGTCGAAAGATCGGATGCCCGAACCACGATGCCCCCGCTTCGTCAGGGAGCCCGTCGCCGCGCGTCGAAATGCCAACAAGTGTTTCGCGGGCAAGGCGCGTCCCCGAAGGCAGAACTGCGTGATTTCCGACGAAACACGAGGATTCGAGCGTCACAGGCTCGATCGTCGCGGTGCCTGCATGCAATCGCGGACCGCCGAGATAGATGCCATCAGCGAAGAATGTTTCGCGTCCGATTTCGACGGTCGAAGGCACAACATCGGTCACGGTCGAAATCTCGCAGCCTCGACCGATGCGCGCTCCCGCGAGGTTGAGCCACATCGGCCACATGATGGTGCCGGAGAGCCAACGGCCCGCACCTTCGACGAGCATCGATTGCAGCGACATACGCAAACTCGCGATGCTGCCAAGTGCGTAGGGGCCTCGTGGTGGTTTGCCGAGCACGCGCACCAGCAGTGCCTGCAAGAGCACGGTTCCGATGCCCGCGAAAATTGTGGCGCCCACGATCCGCGCGAGTCCGGCGAAGGTCGGAATGAGTGCGTCGGATGCTCCGTAAAGATGCGCATAAACCGACGTCGATTTCGCGTTGTGATCGGGGAGGAGCCCAAAGAGTGAAGCGGCAATCGTCCAAGGTGCGACGAGCACTGACACGATGATTGCGAAAAGCGTGAGTCCGATGATGGCGCGCGCCACCGGTGCTGGCGCAGGCGTGACCGCAGGTGGGGCGGGCGCGTTTGCGAGTTTCTCTGCGGGAATTCCGTCGAGTAGTGCGTGCGATTCCACGATGCCCGGCGAGAGATTCGAGAGTGCGCGGAGAATGCTCCCCTCACCGAGTTCCGCGCCCGGTGAAAGACCCGCGCGCGTTTCAAGTGTTGCTCCACGGCGAACCGTCACCGGGCCGACGACAATCGTGCCCGCTTCGAGTTCTACTGCGCGGAGGCACGCGTCTTGTCCGATGGTCGCGTCGTCTTCGAGCGTGATGAGATCCCAGCCGCCCTCGGTCAGACGCACACCTCGATGAATATGCACGTTGCGACCGATGCGTGCTCCGAGGAGTCGAAGGGCAAAAGGCGCGAGGCCAACTGCTTCAAGCATTTCCCACGGCGCGAGCGACACGAGTCGCACGACAATCCAGTGTCGAAGATGCCAACCGGAAAATGCACGCGCGCGCATCGGTTTGTATCGGCCGATCAGCAGCCACTTTGCCGCGACTCCAACGGCCATCGCAAGCCCGGTGTATGCGACGAGCGCTGCGCCCGAGAAGAGTGCAACGCCAACGGTCGCTGCTCCACCGTCGAGCCACGCATGCTCGATCTGATCGCCAAAACTTGGAATCCAGAGGAACTGCGCGAGAGCGACGAGAAGTACTGCGAGAAATGCACTTTGCGCCAACGTGAAAGCGAGCGGCCTTGAAGTGCCGCACGCGTGCGCGTGTGCGGCGTCGTGTGTGGCTTCGTATGTTGCGTCGTGTGCTTCTTCCAGCGCTGCAGCAGCATTCGTGCGCGACGCATGGATGTTGGTTTTCGCGGCAAGAATCGCGTCGCTCCGAACGCGTGCGTTGTCGACGGCATGTGCGATCGCGCGCGCCGTGCGATGTTCGTACGCGATGCGCACCGTTGCAGCGCGGGTTCGCGCATCGACGCGAAGATGCGAGATCGCAATCGCGATGGTGAGTGAGTCAAGTCCAAGATCGTCGAAGATGTCATCATCGATCGACACGAATGGATCAGTGTCCGATGGCGCTGTATGCACGGGCGAGCGACTTCCTCCGCCACGCGCGGTGGCTAGCGCGGAAGCAACGGCGCGCTCGGTCGGCGTCGTCGGTGCGACAAAGGCGCGTTCGCGAGTATCACGCGGCGCATGGATGATGCGCGGAAGGCGCTTCCGATCGAGCTTTCCGCCGACCGAACGAGGAATCGCATCGATGGTCGCGATGGTCGTAGGCACCATGTACGCAGGAAGTTCGGCAGCGAGCGCGTCGCGCAACTGCGCGGGGTCGATCACGAATCCAGCGCGCGCAACGACGTGGGCAACAAGGCGCGCTTGCGGCGTGTTTGCGTCTTCGACCGTCGCCGCGGCTTCGAGCACACTCGGGTGCGCTGCGAGTTTCGCTTCAATCGCGCCGAGTTCGATGCGATATCCGCGCAATTTCACCTGTGCATCGATGCGCCCGTGGTAATGAAACTCGCCACGCACATCGCGGTGAACGAGGTCACCCGTGCGATACACGCGCCCGAGTTGCGGGTGTTCAATGAAACGCGTGCGCGTGACCTCGGGTTGTCCGCGATATCCGCGCGCAAGCGATGCGCCGCCGACGACAAGCTCGCCGTGCGCCTCGTCTTCGATCACACGCAGCGCAGGATCATCGGGATCGATGACCGCGGCAAACGAGCCAGGAATCGCGCGGCCAATCGTGACTTCTTCACCACTGTGAACCGTCGAGCGAAGACACGTGACCGTGCACTCCGTCGGCCCATAGCCATTCTCAAGTCGACGCCCGCGCGACCAGAGATCTGCGATGTCGGGGGGAAGTGCTTCGCCGCCGACGTAAAGGAGGCGGATACTTGGAAGGGTGCGCTGCGGGTCTTCGCATGCGAGTGTGCGAAGGAGGGTCGGCGGCGGGCAGAGGACCGTGATCCGCTGCTCAATCAGCCACGGCAAGAGATCTGGCCCAAGTCGCGTGGTTTCGTCATCCATCACGACAACGGCGCCGCCAGCAGCCCACGCGAGCCACATCTCTTCCACACTCGAGTCGTAACTCGCGCTTGAGCCTTGCGCGACGCGATCGTTTGGGCCGAGCGCAAACTCGCGGCGATCACCATCGACGAGATTGAAGAGCGAACGGTGCTCAATCTCGACGCCTTTCGGCTTTCCTGTAGTCCCCGAGGTGTAGATCACGTACGCAAGCGCTTCTGCAGCGGGGGGCGGCGGAAGGGCGTTGCTGCCGGTGATGTTGGCTCGCGTGTGCGCGTCGAGACTCTGTGTCGTCAGGGTCGCGGGCGCGATGTGGGGGATGCGAGAAGAACCTTCGGAGTGCGCGAAGATCTCTGTAGCGCGCGTGTCATCGGCGATCAGCGCGATGGCACCTGCGTCTTCGAGAATGGTCGCGGCTTGCTTCGCGGGGAACACCGGATCAATCGCGACGTACGCGGCGCCGGCCCGCATGACGCCAAGCAACGACGCGAAAAGCCACGGATCGCGGCGAGAGAGCGCGATCGCCACGACCACGTCGTGCGCGGGGCGGTTTTCGAGGTGTTTCCGAACGAGATCGGCCGCGCGCGTGGCACAGTGATCGAGTTCGGCGTAGGTCCACGCAGCGATATCTGGGATGTCGAGTGCGATCGAATCCGGCGCGCGCTCGGCAACGCGATCAAAGATCTCGAGCACCGTGGATGCGGTGCGCGCGCGCGGTTCTGCGGAGCTCATACGCGCGAGGCTGCGCTTGACGCGTCATGATCGAATTCGCTCTTCGAAAGCGACTCAAGCATGCGCAAGATGTGCGGTGCGAGATGGGTGCGACGCGCTTGTTGCTCGCGTGGCGCGAGATGTAAGAAGCCACGCACGTGGCCGACACAGCGCGGACTACCGCAGCGACATTCGAATGGCTCCGCCATGTCCGCTTCGGTTGTTGTGTAGTCGAAAGTGATTTCGTCACCAGCACGAATCGTTGTGCGCGCGTAGAGCGCATCACCTTCGATGCGCGCGACCGGATCGCACGAGTGGTTCAAGAAACGCCACGGATGCCGCACACGCATCTCGGCGTCGGGCAGATCACCGTCGGCTTCGATGTGACGACCAACATCGATCTGAATCGAGTAGCGCGTTGGATGACGTTGCACGCGCCCACTGATGGTGAGGATGCGCTCTCCGCGCGCGAGATCACGCGTGGCGCGTAGCGCAGCGCCGTGCGGCGTGTCGTGCACGAGAACAGAGAAGGTTGAAACGATCGGTGTGCTGATTGGAGTCACGGGTCGGAGTCCGCGAGGGTGGAAACGCGAAGCGTACAACAAGCGGCGTTCGATTGGAACAGCCGTGCGTGTGATCGACGAAGTCTGTGGTACGCGAGAGCTCAACCTCGTACATCGTCGAGGATGTCGGAGTTCGCCAGCGCAAGCATCCGCGCGTCGGGCGAAAGACACGTCATCCGCGCCGAACCGCGATCAATTCCAGCACCGTCGGCGTCACAAAGATCGAAGCAGGTTGCGCTTCCGCCTCATCGAGCGCACGAAGCACCCGTTCGCCCCACGCTTGGTCGCGTAGGCCGATCTCGACAAGTCGTGGCACGTTGGTCCGTACAAAGCCAGCGGGCCAGCGCCACAAACGTTCCTTGGGGCGGGCCGCGAAACCAATCGGTCGAGCGGACACCAACTCAAATCCCTCTTCGACAAGGACCTCCGGCAGCGCGCGGGCGATGTCGGGTTCGCCGCCTTGCGCACGCCAACTCTCGTAGACGGCCTCGACGAAGGAGCGAATCTCAGCGCTGTGGGGGAGCAAGCTGTACGTCGAGTAGGCGTGATACTCGTGCAAAACGAAGCGTCCGCCCGGTCGGATGGCAGCGGCAGCCAATCGCACAAGGTGGCGCGGATCCGGAACAAAGCACGCGACCCATCGGCACCACGCAGCGTCGAGGTTACGGACGGGTAGGGCGGCTGCCATCAGATCGGCCTCGATGGGCTTGATCCAATCGTGGCCTGCGTTGTGCGCAGCCGCCGCAAGCACATCGAGAAATCGGCGACTCCGTTCGATCGCGTAAACCTCGCCCGTCGGACCAACGAGTCGCGCGAGGTCAACGGTCGCAAATCCAGGCCCCGCGCCGAGGTCCGCAACCTTCGCCCCAATGCCAATTCCTGCTGCGTGCCACGCGCGATGCACTTCTTCTTGCCAAATCGAGTGCTGAAAGGCGAGGCGCTCGACTTCTGCATCGTGGGTGCCGAGGACGTAGTCACGGTCGTTGTTGGCCATGCCGACGTTGTACAGGATCTGCGTTGCACCGCATGCAGGCGGTCGAATTCATGTTGGCTCCGGGTGGAATTCCGCAGATCGCAGCGGCCAATTCGCCGATGATGCGTGAGTCTTCTCGCCGTGATGTCGCCCGCACCAGCCCATACACCTGTTCTTCAAGCGCGCCGTGCGATTTCGCTTGCCTGGGTGGCTGGGTACACCAACATCATCGCGGTGCTTGTGTGCGGTCACGTCGCGAGTCACGTCACTGGACATGCGAGTCAACTCGGACAGGCGGCTGCAGGTGGCGATTGGCATCTCGCACTCTTTGTTGGCGCGATTTTGGTTGCGTTTTTCCTCGGGGCTGTGCTTTCCGCCTGTGCGACAGAGATCGCGCGATGGCGGGGTATCCGATCGGTCTACGTTGCACCTGCGGCGCTCGAACTCGCGCTGCTTGCGGTCTTCGCGCAACTCGTCCGTCTCCACGATCCCACGCAAATCGAATCGGGCGCGATGCTCTGGTGGATGACGATGGTGGCGTCGATCGCGATGGGACTTCAGAACGCAACCATCACGCGCATTTCAGGCGGCGTTGTTCGCACAACGCATCTCACCGGCGTGTTGACCGATCTCGGCTTGGAATCGGTTCGTCGCGCGATGGAACGCCTCGCGGTGCGTGCTGGGAAATCGCAGCGTGATGCGGCGACACACTCGCGCGCCGATGACGAAGCACGGTGGCGGCTCCTTCTCCTCGCCTCGATTTTCGGCGCGTTTGTCTTTGGCTCCGCCTGCGGCGTTTTTGCGTTTCAAGCGTTCGCGCACTGGAGCATGATTCCGCCCATGGCACTGCTCGGGTGGGTCATCGCGGTCGACATCCGCCGTCCGATCGCGACTGCATCAGATGGTGTGCTGAGAGATGTCGGCACACGATGACCCGTTGAACCGAACTCATGCGAAGCGCGCCGCTGCTGAAACACCCCAAACAAACTGCGGGATCCGACGTGCGAGGTTTGAGATATACGCCGCGATCGGACCCGTCCGGCACGTTCTCGCGCGCTCTGTTACCCCCGCCCACGCAAGGTCACGCTTCGCGCCGTCCACGCTGAAAGTCCGGCTGCGATGAGCGCGACACCTGCGGCGGTGAGTGCCGCTGCGACCGGTCCGCTCTCACTTTCGACGCGAATGAAAATGGCGAAGAGTACGAGGCCTGCGCTGAAAATCAAAAGCGTCACGGTGAAGAGCGACAACGCGAACCCGCGCAGCAAAGCCCACGCGAAATCCGCGCTTTCCGCGCGAAGAATGCGGCCCTCTGTTTCCGCGAGTTCCGCCGCGAGTACGAGAAATCGCGCGATCGCCTGCATACTCACTCCTTCCGTCCCGAACCGGAACCGAAGCCACCAAACTTCATGCCGAGAAGCATGCCAACGGCAAACGCCGATGCGACCGACATGAACGGATGCTCAGCGATGCGGGATTCGGTGAACTCAGCAGCAGCACGTCCACGTTCGCCCGCATTTCGAGCAGCTTCATGGACGCCTGCGCGCGCAGCTCGCACGGTGTCGGCGCCTAAGCCCGCAATATCTCCGCGCAGCTGACGGAGATCCTGCTTGATGCGCTCCAGTTCACGCGCGAGATCTGAAATATCGTCGACGGTTGCGGTGGAAGTGCGATCGTTGTAGCGGTCCATGATGTTTTGCTCTCCAACATCGACATGGGGGACGGGTCATTCCGTCCCGCATCGAAGTATTGAGATGAAAGCCGCGGCCCTGCGCATGATCCATAGGGACGCATGCTCGAAGGAGTTTGTGCTCGTCCACGCTGAGGCACATGATTGAGAGCACGTGTTTTAGGGCACGTGTTTTAGGGCACGTGTTTTCTAGAGCACGTGCTTTTTGGAGCACGTGTTGATCGAGACAACTTCCCACACCTCGCGCATGCACGGTGATTGTTTCATCACTTCCACACGCAGGATGCAAGTTCATATTCACGCATGTTTGCGCGGCTTCGTCCCTGACACTGCCTCGCGCCATTCTTGTCTCTGCTTCAGTTTCGGCCGCGAATCGCACACCCTTCATGTCCGAAGCCGCGGCGCTCCCAGGTTCGAATTCAACAGGAGGAATCTTTGATGTCTTCGCCGAACACGCCCCTCTCGCGCACAAGTCAATCACTGCAGGACGCTCTCGGAGCCGTGCACGAACTTCCCCGCGAGATTCTTGTACCGATCGACTTCTCGCGCGCATCACTCGCGGCACTTGCGTATGCGGTACGACTCGCGGAGGGCACATCGCATGAAATGCAACTCATGCATGCGGTCACGCCGACGCCGGTTGAAGAAGCGGTCACCGCACAGCAACTGTTGGTAGAAGCGGCGCAATTGCGACTCGAGCAACTGGCGAAGCCACTTCGTGATCGCGGATGCAACATCGTGATCGTCGCGAAAATTGGTTCGGCGATCGACGTGATCGAAGGCGAAGTCGCACGATTTGACCCAGCGAAGAGCGAAGTCGTCGTCGTCATGGGTGATCGCGGACTTTCAGCAATTCGTCGGACGCTTCTTGGCAGTGTTGCGGACGGAGCGCTTCGTCGATTGCGCTGTCCCGTCATCGTCGTGCA
>JBEIJG010000076.1:0-10439 GCA_040380385.1 Phycisphaeraceae bacterium
ACGGAGTCGCGATCACGGGAGGTCATCTCGTTTCCTCCGGAACACAATTCCAGCGGTACTTCAATACTGGTGATGTCGCGCAAGTTGTCTCCACCGACTCCTGGAACGGCGGTGGATTCTCGTATCTGCTCTGCACGGACCAAGATGCCAACGGGAAATGCGACGAATACGACACCGTCGCACGCGCGTTCGGTGACTTTGACGGCAGTGGCGCGGTGGATGGCGGCGACCTTGCATTCCTGCTTGGACAATGGGGCGCTTCTGGCCCCCTCGGCGATCTCGATGGCAGCGGCATCGTCGGTGGCGGCGACCTCGCGATCCTGCTTGGGCGATGGGGGCAAGAAGTGTGAACGGTGGAGGCGGCTCGTCGACGCGCGCGCCGGATGGTCACCCAGCAGCCTGCGGACATCTTGAGTTTCTCCGCCGTTCGCGGTGAAGGAGATCGAGGAGAAGCGTCCGTCTGTTTGCAAGCGCGGTATGGCTCTTCTCGAGGCGAATGAAGCACACCCTCGCACGGGTCGCACGAATCAGATCCGAGTGCCTCTCTGGCATCTCGGCTTCCCGATCGTTGGCGACGCGGCGTATCTCGCCGATGGCGCTGTCGGCGAAACGCAAACGCTCACGGTCGATGATCCCCCGCTTTGCCTGCATTCGCACCGGATCAGGTTCAACCATCCGTTGACCAAAGAACGCGTGACGTTTGAAGCGGAAGGGCCCGCGTGGGCGACGGCGTGACGCGTGCTGAAAGTCGCTCGTCGTCGCCTCGCACTGTCCCGCGCAGTCGGTCGTGTGTACCTCGCTAGGGTGAAGTAGATTCCACGCACAGGCGTCGCGCACCGGCAGCGACCTGCTTCGAAATCGACTTTGTTCCGTGAGAGCCCGCGTGACCACTCCGCTTCCATCGTGCGAAGAAGAACTCGCCGTCCTGCTACGCGATTCGCTCGCCACCACTCTTGAGAAGCACATCGAGCATGGCAGGAGTTCGCGCGACGCGGAATTCTGAAGAAGCCTTTCGCGGCGACGTGGTGGCAAAACTTGGGTGCCAGAAGTTGGGTGCCGTGCACCAACTCAATAAGCACAGCGCTCCCCTTTCGGAGAGCGCTGCGACAGAACCAATCTTGATGATTTGCGCACTCAGCGACAACAACGGTCGCGTGAGCCACATCAGCGGCGCGAGCGTCGCGCGAAACCAGCCAATCCCAAGAGCGCGATCGCGCCAGGTGCGGGGACGCCCGACACCACGACGTTGTCGAAGCGCGCTGCACCGTTGCCGAGGTTCGCACCAGTGGCGACGAGCCGGATCCTGATCATGTCCGCGTTCCCCGTGAGCGCCCCGCTGAAGGAGACCGAGCGAGTGAACTCGGACTGCCGCCCGCCGTTCACGGACCACGCGTTCGTTCCGGAGCCGATCGCGCCAGCATTGATCGAGGTGTAGTCAGAGTTCGGGAGCGTCGTGAAGTTCGAGCCGCCGTCGTACGACACGTCAACGCGGAAGTCGGCGGGTCCGAAGGTGGCGCGGGTCTGGTCCCACGAGACCGTGAACGAATTGAGGTACGAGGGCAAACCGTAAACGTCGATCTGCGCGTACGAACCCTGCGACCACCGGTCCGCGGACAAGCCGTAGGCAGAGCCATTGCCGGCAGGCGAGGAGAAGGTCGAGTTGCTGTTGCCGGTATCGATCGTGAACACGCCGAAGTACGGCCCCGACTCGCTTCCCCAGCCGTATGAGCTCGCGTTGGTGGGATTGATCGAGTTGTCGAAAGTCCACTGCGCGAGCATCGTGGCGTTCGCCACCGAGGCGGTCGTCGCAAGCACAGCGATTGCACCAACATTGAGAAGTGACTGACGCATACACCAGCTCCTAGGGACGAGCCCCATTAACAACTCGGTCGGTCCGCGCGGAACCAAGACCGATCACCACAGCCGAACTCGTCGGCAAACGACCCTTCTCGCGGAGCTCCCCTCCAAGACTCACCCATGAGTGCGTGAAAAAACAGCACAGCACGTCACGCAGGCGTGCATGTCGCCATGGAATGTGTCTCTGGAGACACTTCTGTGTCTTTCGCGATTTTTGAGACGTCGCGTGAGACGTTTATGGAGACGTTGATAGAGACATCGCCCGCGCGTTAGGAGCGATGCGCGAGCGGCCAATCGACCACGATGAAGTTCGCGTACGCCGGATGACGCACACTCACGCGGAACAGCCGGAAATTAGCCAAATCAGCGCCAATCGCTGCAGCGCCGCGCGCAAGCAAGGCGCGATACCGCGTGCTCACCTCACCCATACTCGGGCCGAGTCCATGCTTTCGACACTCAAGCAACACGCCATCGGCGAAGGGGCTCGGCAGCACGCGCGATGGCGCACCGGGATGCGGAATCACCGCTTGCACTTGACGGAACGACACCGTGAAGTCAGGCGTCGGCATCGCGCGATGCACCCAAATGTCGAAGACGGCCCGGCGCATCGGAGCGGTGATCGCCATCGCGAGCGAGCCGAAGTCGTGCGCCTGCGCAGCCCAAATGCTCCCGCCGCTCCGCGACACTTCCAGAAACGCAAGCATCTCGGGCACACCCGGACGCGGTAAGAACGACCACTCATCGATGATCGACTTCTCACTTCGACAAAACGCCGTGAACTGCGATGCGTCGATCGCGGGCGATGAGAGTTCAGGAACGAATCCTGGAACACCGTTGAGATCGGAAGGTGAACCGCTCGGCCGCTCGACGGCGGATTTTCCCTCCCACCGCGTGATCGGCGCGTACACCGCCGCGCGCGTCTCGGCGCGATAGCAACGCGGGCCATCGATGAGCGTGCACGCCGCCAAGTCGACGCGCTCACGCGCCGCGTCAGGCGCAAGCAAGAACGCGCCAACGCGCAATTCCAGCGAAAACCCCTGCGTTTTCACCGCTTCGTCGAAACCCTGCTCGAGCTGCGCGATGATGTTCGTTCGAGGGAGCGCCGGCGCAACGACTTTCTGTTCGACGGTCCGTCCTTCACGATCAGCCGCTGTGCGAAGGGCGAGCAACTCATTCGCAAGTCGCGCGACCTCGTCGGCCAGTGCACGCGTGCGAGATTTCTCCTGCACCGCATCAAGAATGACGCGCACGCCACGCGTCTTCGGAAAGACTCTCAGCAACGCGACCGCCGACGGCGCCGTCGTCATGCGCCACAGTTTCCAACCGATCGATTTGTCGAGACCCGTGCGCCGCGCGAAGTCGCGCGAACTTTTGCTGCGCTGTAAGTCGTCTGCGAGCGCGGTTGCAAGCGCGTCGCGCAAGGCAAGTGCGATGGTGTCCATCTTGGAGGGTGTCGGCGCGGTCATGCGGGGCGACGAGCGTACACGCTTGCGATGACATGATCGAGCGAACTTCGCGGGGCTCCAAGTGGCCGGGTTTGACGGTGCGCGGTTCAACATCGCGGGGTTTGAAGTCGCAGTCTTTGAACTCGCGGGTTTGAAGTCGCAACGATCGCCCCAACGCGTGATCGCTCAGGCACCGAGCGAGAACCGCATCACGAGGTCGGCATGCACCTGAGGGGCGCATTCCCCGTTGTGCGCCGCAATGCACGTATCACGACCTTCTCAGGCGGTTTGCGTGCGCATGATGCGAACTTCACTGCACCAACCCAAATCGCACGCCGATCCTTGCGCAACGGCATCGCGGGTACGACATCGCATGTGATGCCACGGATGCACTTCCATGGGTACGGGTCACCGGGAACACTTTCCGCGAGGAACACGCTTCCGCTCGCTTGAGCGAAGCGTCATGCTTCCGCTTCTCGCGGTGTTCGGCGCTTGTGCCATCGCCATCACCTATGCGATGACCTGTTCCTACGAAGCGCAACGCCACGCGCACCTCGAATCCGAAGCGCGGCTCGCGATTGCATCCATCGAAGCGTTGCAGGAAGCGAACCTGACGGATGCACAACTCCAGTCGGTCGTCGAGCGGCTTGCCACGGAGTCCGACGTGACGCTGCTCGTCGTCGCGGGCGGCGAACCGCTGCGCATTCGAGCGAGTTCGCGCAAGGAATGGCGTGACGTGAGTGGCCAGCCATCGCCGCCAGAAGCCATCGCATCCACTCTGCAGCGCGTCGTACAGGAACGCGCTCCCGCGATGCAACTGAACGAGACCGAGAAACAACTGCAGTACACCGTGCCTTTCGGCGACAACGCCGTTGCGATGGTGCATATCGACGCGAGCGGCGTCGCATCGGGTGCGCTCATGTCCGCGCTTTCCTTCGGCGCTCTCTCGCTCGGCGCGATGGCTGTTTTTGGCATCGTGACTGCAACCGTCTTACGTCGGCGCGTCATCAACCGCATCGCAGCGTTGGCAGCGGGCGTGGGCGAGAGCGGCGTTTCGGGACGATCGCATCTCGCGACGGCGCGCGGGGAAAAACCGATCGAGAGTTGCGACCAACCCGCGGTCGAATCAACACAAACGACGCCCGCAATCAAGTCCGATGAGATCACCGCACTCAGTGAGGCGATTCAACGGTCCCGTGCGCGCGTCGAGCTGGGTGTACAGGAACTTGAGCGACTCGCGCTCGTCGCGCGGAACACCACAAATGCCGTCGTCATCACCGATCTCGCGCGGCGCATCACGTGGGTGAACGAAGGCTTCACGCGCATCACCGGTTGGAAACTCGAGGAGGTTGTGGGCCGCGTCCCTGGCGACTTCCTACAGGCGAAAGACACCGATCCGAATGCCATTCGCGAAATGCGTGCAGCGCTTCGCGAGAAGAGACCGTGTCGCGTTGAAGTACTCAATCGCGCGAAGGACGGTCGCGACTATTGGCTTGACCTTGAGATTCAACCCGTGCGCGATGCGTCCGGTGTTGTCACGGGGTTCATGGCGATCGAGAGCGATGTCACCGCCGCGGTCGCGGCTCGGCACGAACTCGCTGTCTCGGAGCGCCGACAGAAACTCATCGTCGCCGGCGCGGAACTCGGCACGTGGGACTGGCACATTCCTTCGGGCGAAGTGCACTTCAACGAACGTTGGTGCGAAATGCTCGGCTATCACCCGAGCGAGATCGAGCCACACGTGCGGTCGTGGGAACGCATCGTCCATCCCGAAGATGCGCAGATGGCAAGCGACGCGCTGAAGGATCACTTCGAGGGCCGCAGCGACCTCTATCGCTGCGAACATCGTCTGCGCGCGAAGGACGGCTCCGTGATCTGGGTGCTCGACTCGGGCAAGGTCTACGAGCGCGACGCCGAAGGCAAACCGCTGCGCATGGCGGGCATCCATCTCGATATCACCGAACGCCGACTCGCCGAAGAGCGCTTCGAACTCGTCGTGAAGGGTTCGTCCGCCGGCATTTGGGACTGGGATATCGCCTCAGGGCGCGATTACTTCTCGCCGCGTTGGAAGCAACTCCTCGGCTACGCGGAACACGAACTCCCCAACGTCGTGTCGACATGGGCAGAGTTGATCCATCCGGACGATCGCGCGCACGTCACGCGCGCGGTCGAGGCGCATCTCACCGCGCGGACGCCCTACTCGCTTGACTATCGACTTCGCACGAAGTCGGGTGAATACCGCTGGTTCCACGCAGCCGGACAAGCGGTCTGGGATAACGAAGGCCGTCCGCTTCGCATGGCAGGTTCGCTCGAAGATGTCCACGAACGTCGCGTGGTCGAATCCGCACGCGCGCGGCTTGCAGCGATTGTCGCCAATTCGGAAGACGCGATCCTCGGGCTCACACTCGATGGCCGCATTCAGTCGGCGAATGCTGCCGCGGGTCACCTCTTCGGCCTCGAACCGAGCGCATTGACCGATCTCAACGAACTCGAACTCGTGCCCGAAGCCGAGCGAGCACGCGAGCAACTCGCGCTCGGTCGCATTGCCCAAGGCGAGCGCATCGAGCAATACGAAACAACGCGCCTTTGCGGATCACGCGGCGTCGTCGAAGTTTCGGTCGCGCTCTCGGTCGTACGCGACGAGTCGGGTGCCGTCGTCGGCGCCGCGAAGATCGTGCGCGACATCAGCGAGCGACGGGAAAAACAAGAACTCTTGAACCTGAACGACTTGCTTGCGCGGCAAAACACGCGTCTCGAGGAGATGACCGAGCGCGCACATCGATTCGTCGACGACGTCTCACACGAATTCCGCACGCCGCTCACCGTCATCAAGGAGTACACCTCGATCATCGCCGACGGCCTCGGCGGCCCCGTTTCAGAAGAACAACAAGAGTGGCTCCAAGTGATCGATGTCGCTACGGTCGATCTCAATCAAATGGTCGAAGACTTCCTCGATTCGAGCAAATTGCGCGCCGGTCGACTGCGCGTCGATCGTCGAAGCGTCTCGGTGGCGTCGGTGTTCGCGGCTGTTCAGAAGATGATCGCGCGCAAAGCCGCAGCCCGCAAAATCAACGTCATCCAACATGTCGAAGATGGACTTCCACCGATCTTCGCCGACGAAGAGAAGGTGCGTCGCGTGGTGATGAACCTCCTGACCAACGCGATCAAGTTCTCACCAGAAGGCGGAACCGTGCTGATCGGCGCACGCTCGAGCGCGCTCGGCGACGTCGAATTCAGCGTGGTCGATCATGGTCCAGGGCTTGCACCCGCGGATCTCAAGTTGCTCTTCGAACGCTTCCGTCAACTTCCAAACGCCCTTAGCCCAAGCGTCAAAGGCTTCGGCCTCGGACTCAACATCGCGCGGCAACTCGTGTGGCTCAACCTCGGCACGATCTCCGTCGAAAGCGACGTCGGCAAAGGCACCATCTTCTCCTTCACCGTTCCCGCGATGCGCATGGATATCGTCATCGAACGCTTCTTCGAACGCCTCGCAGAGCGCGAAGAAGTCCCAAGCATGGTCGGCATGCTGTGCGTGACTTCGACGTCGGGAACTGTCGAAGAATTGCGCCGTCTGATCGTTGCAACAACGCGCCCGAGTGATATCGCCGTCGCATCTGCGAACGGTCGATCGGTCATCGTGTTCGGTCCAACCGGTTCGCCAGAGACTTGGCGCGAGCGCCTTGAAATGTCGCTGCGCACATCGGACGACGACGACGCCCAACCAACCGTGTCGATTGGTGGTAGTTGGCGATACCCCGCAGAGTGCGCCCGTGCGCGCAGCGTCATTCGCAACGCCATCCTTTTGGAGCAAGGTTATGCCATGTCGAATTCTGGTCATTGACGACGAGAAGGGCCTCTCGCAGGTCCTCGCGATCCGTCTTCGCGCGGCGGGCTTCATCGCGTTGACTGCGAACAGCGGCCTCGAGGGGCTGGTCGCTGCGCAAGAGACGCGGCCCGACGCGATCGTGCTCGATGTGCGCATGCCCGACATGGATGGTTTCGAGGTGTATGCGCGGCTTCGGCAAAACCCTCATCTTTCCACCATCCCAGTGGTGTTTCTCAGTGCGAATGTGCAAGACAGCGCACGACACTCGGCACTCGCGGCGGGTGCCGTTGCCTATCTCACCAAGCCATACGACCCGCACGAGGTCATCGCCACGCTGCGCGATGCCATCGCGCGACAAACCGGAGCAAGGAGCGTGACACATGTCTAGGGAAAGCGATGCAACGATTCTGATCGTGGACAATGACCCAGACTTGCGACGGGTGATTTCGCTGCGACTTTCGCGCGCGGGTTACTCCTGCGTCGAGGCAGGCACAGGCGCGCAGGCGCTGAGCGAGTGGCGACGACGGAGCTTCGACGTGGTCGTCAGCGACCTCAACATGCCAAGCGGCGATGGCATCGCGCTCGCCGATGCGCTGCAGCGCGAAGAAGCCGTGCCGATTATTTTCATCACAGGATTCCGTGAGGATTTCAAGCGGCGACTTCGACGGGTGAACAACGTGAGTTTGCTCGAGAAGCCCTTCGATCCGTCGGTACTCATCGACCTGATCGAGGCGACGTTGGTACGCCGCGAGACCGGCGACGATGGAGTGCGCTACCCGCACGGTGCGGATGGCGAGTAGGTCAGGGTGCTGGCGAAGAACTCGCCGATTGGGGGGGATATGTCGAAGCCAATCATCGTGGTTGCGGATGACGATCGAGCGTTGCTCGACGCGGTTTCAACGCGGCTTGCCGCGGCAGGATTCGAGGTGCACACCGCGCAGGACGGCTACATGGCGGTGCAAGAGGCGCGTCGGGTGCATCCCGATGTTGTCCTCCTGGATATCGGCATGCCCGCCGGCGACGGCTTCTCGGTGCACGATCGGTTGCAGCAGTTCGAGGGGCATGAGGCGCCGCAGTACGTTTACATGACAGGCTCGCGAGAGGGCAGCGTGACGAAGGCCGCGCGCGCGAAGCATGCGTTCGCACTGATGCACAAGCCGTTTGACGGACGCGAACTCACGGCCGTGTTACGAAGCGCAGTGCGCCAACGGCGCGGGAAACAGCTCGCGGCCGCTGAGCGCGAGCGGCAAGCTCAGACCGAAGTCGATGACTGGACGTCGTGACGGTGCTCGGTGATCGGTGCTCGGTGCTCGGCTCTGCGGGGCCGACCACCGCGTCGTTCCATCGTCGGAAATCTCGACGCGGTGACCGTGCGCACCCGCCCCACTGCTAAAGTGTGCGCATTGACACCGACGCGCGCCGAACCATGCGATACCACAGTGACACTCGACGAACGGCGCCTCATCTCACGCTTCGGCGTGCACCAAACGCACTTTCTTGACACACAAACGAATCTCCCTCGAGCGTCCCACCGGCACTGAACCCCGGCAGGTGCTTCTCCGTTACTTCGTTCCGATCGTTGCGGTGCATGCGCTCGCACTTGCGGTTTTCGTGCCCGCCCTTTTCTCGTGGACCGCGGTGATTGTTTGCCTCGTGGGCGTACACGTCTTCGGACAGACGATCACGCTCGGCTACCACCGATTGCTCACGCATCGAAGTTTCAGTACACCGCGTTGGTTCGAACATGTGCTCGTCGTCGGGGCGCTCTGCTGCCTCGAGGATTCCCCCGCGCGGTGGATCGCCACGCATCGCATGCACCACGCGCACAGCGACGAGCGTGAGGATCCGCACACGCCGATGGTCACGTTTCTTTGGGGGCATCTCTGGTGGCTCCTTGTTCGCAATCGCGAGTTGCATCAGCGAGGGAGTTACGAGCGCTACGCGCGCGACGTGCTCAGCGATCCTTTCTACATGTGGATCGAGAAGCGACCGTGGAGTCCGTTGTGGTTCTACGCGGCGCAGGCTGTCGTGTATGCGGCGTTGGCGTTTGCGGCGGCACTCTTGTGGACCGATGCCGAGGGCGCGGCGTACTTCGCGGCGGGCATTGTCGTGTGGGGCGTGTTGTTGCGCACGGTGCTCGTTTGGCACATCACGTGGAGCGTGAATAGTTTGACCCACATCTTCGGCTACCGAAATCACGACACCGAAGAGAACAGCCGCAACAACTGGTTGGTCGCGCTGTTTGCGTGCGGCGAAGGTTGGCACAACAACCATCACGCCGATCCCGCGTGCTGCAGCGTTCGCCACCGTTGGTGGGAACTCGACATCACGTACCTCGAAGTCCGCGCGCTTGGCTTGGTTGGCCTGGCGTGGGACATCGTCCCCCGCCGCGCCGTGCGCGTCGCGCGTGTGCAGGCGGCAGCGATCGAACGAGGCCGGGGTGCGGTGGATGCGACGTCGAGCGCAGTTGAGGCGTAGCCGAGGTGTCGTTGAGGCGTAGCCGAGGTGTCGTTGAGGCGTAGCCGAGGTGTCGTTGAGGCGGTGTTGGGGGAGTGCGATGCGTTCGAAGTACGACGCTTTGAGAACGCAACGCCGGTGAAGCCCGACACGCTGGCCGCCTACAAGCAGACCACCGACAGCCTGCTCGAGGTCATTGGCCTCCGCACGCCGGTCACCGAGATCACGCCCGCCGACGCCGACCACTGGCGCAAGGCGATCTCCGAGAAGGGCGACCGGCGCAAGCCCCTCGCAGCGGCCACGGTCGCCAAGCGCGTCCACGTGGCCAAGTGCATCTTCAGCCGCGCGCGGCGCTGGAAGCTCGTCCCCGAGAACCCTTCGAGCATCTGCGCGCCGGGCCGCAGTCAAACCCCGACCGCGCCTTCTACGTGCGGCCCGAGGTGGCGCAGCAGATCATTGACCAGTGCCCGTGCCCGCAGTGGAAGGCGATCATCGCCCTCAGTCGCTCTGCGGGCCTGCGTTGCCCCTCCGAGATCGTCGAGCTCCGCTGGGGCGACATCAACCCAGTACGACAACACGAGCGCAGCCTGATGACCGTGCGCAGCTCGAAGACCGCCGCCCACGACGGCCACGCGGTGCGCATCGTGCCGATGACGCCCGAGCTTCGGCCCATCCTGCAAGCCCTCTTCGACCAGGCGCCCGAGGGCAGCGAGGCCGTCGTGCCGCGCCTCACCGACCCGACCACGAACCTGCGCACGACGTTCATGAAGCTGATCGCCCGCGCGGGCTACGAGCCCTGGCCACGCCTCTTCCACAACATGCGCGCCAGCTGCGCCACCGACTGGGCCGAGGCC
>JBEIJG010000077.1:0-10316 GCA_040380385.1 Phycisphaeraceae bacterium
ACATTCGATTCCGCGCGATCCATACGCCGGGACATACGCCTGAACACCTTTGCTACGAAGTCACCGACCTCGGCGGCGGGGCTGATGCTCCTATGGGCATTGCAACTGGCGACTTCCTCTTTGTGGGCGATCTCGGTCGACCCGATCTTTTGGAAAGTGCCGCAGGTATGTCGGGAGTTGCCGATCCGTCGGCGCATCGCCTGTACAAGACTGTGCTCAAGACGCGCGATTGGGCCGAATACCTCCAAGTTTGGCCGGGCCACGGCGCGGGGAGCGCGTGCGGCAAGGCGCTTGGTGCGGTTCCGCAATCGACCGTCGGCTACGAGCGGCGTTTCAACGCCGCGCTCAACGCGGCGACCAGCGAGAAGAACTTCGTTGACTTCATCCTCGATGGTCAGCCCGAACCTCCGATGTACTTCGCGCGCATGAAGCGCGACAACAAGATGGGCCCGCGCGTCCTCGGCGGCGTGCCGAAGCCGCGCGAACTCTCGCCAGCGGAGTTCGCGAAGATCGACGGCACGACCTGCGCGATCGTCGACACGCGCCCGTGGGCGCAATTCAAGAGTGGCCACGCAAAGGGTGCGCTCACCCTGCCGCTTGGCAACAGTTTCAATACCGACGCAGGCTCGATGATCGGCGAAGGCGAGAAGATCTATCTCGTGATCGACCCTGCGCGTGTCGAAGAAGCCGTACGTGATTTGATCCGCGTTGGACTCGATGACATCGTCGGTTGGATCGATGCTTCGAAGATGTCGGAAGTGGCCGCCGCGGGCGGTGCGATCGAGAAGACGGAGGAGATCGACATCGCTGCCGCGCAAGTGTTGCTCGGTGGCGCGACTGCGGCTTCCGCGCGCCCCTTCATCCTCGACGCGCGCCGCCGCGTCGAGTTCGCCGAGGCTCACATCGAGAGCGCCCACAACATCGCACATACGCGGCTCCTCGGCCGCATCGGCGAGGTCCCGAAGGATCGCCACATCTTGGTGCATTGCCGCTCGGGCGCTCGGTCGGCGCGCGCGTGCTCGCTCTTACAGAAGCACGGCTACCGCGTGACCAACCTCGCGGGCGGGATGCTCGCGTGGCAAGCGGAAGCAGCAAAGCCAGCGAAATGCTGCACGACATCCTGCAGCGCGTGACGCGCGCGTTGGAATGCGCGACAATGACTGCTCGATTTGAACCCCGCCCCGACGCATGCATCACGTGTGCTCGGGGCGGGTAGTTTGTTCGACTCACTTCTTCGTCGATGTCCTGACCCAACCACGCTTCGCCCGCTGCATGCACGCACCATCGTCCATCCCCCATTTCGCGCGAGGAACTCGATGATTTTGGCATGGCTTGGTGCGACGTTGGTCGGCCTTTCGCTTGGCTTACTCGGCTCGGGTGGCGCGATTCTCACCGTACCGATCTTGGTCTATCTCGTCGGACACGACGAGAAAGCCGCGATTGTCGAGTCACTCGCGATCGTTGGCGCGATCGCGCTCTTTGGCGCGACGCGCGCGAGTTTCGCCAAGAAGATTGACTGGAGAAGTGCGCTCCTTCTCGCGATTCCCGGGGTCGCCGGCACTGCGATTGGCGCGCACGTCGCACAGTGGATCCCGGGCGCGGTGCAGCTGCTCATTCTGGCTGGGCTCATGCTCACGGCATCCGCGCTCATGTTCCGCGCGCCACCGAAAGCCAATGACGCACCTCCCGGCGCGAGGAAACCGGGCGAGCGCGCACCAACCTGCGGCAGCACGATCATCGCAGCGCAAGGCCTGGGACTTGGCTTCACGACCGGACTCGTCGGCGTCGGCGGCGGCTTCTTGATTGTGCCGGTACTCGTCCTCCTGCGCCGACTTCCGATGCACGTCGCGATTGGCACAAGCCTCGCGATCATCTCGGTGAATTCCGCGTCTGGCCTCGTGAAATCCGTGATCTCCAAGAGTTCCACAATCGACTGGCGCGTTGTCGGCCTCTTCATCGCGCTCGGCATCGCGGGAAGCCTTGTTGGCAACATCCTCGCGGGACGCATCTACCAAGCAACACTACGCAAAGTGTTCGCGGTGTTTCTCATCGTGATGGCCGGCTACATCGCTTGGCGACAAGCGCCCCGCGTATTTCCGCAGTGGCTTGACGGCGCGGCTCCCGCCGAAGCAACGCCGTTGCCCGCGCCTGCGCTTTCGTGACCATCATCGTGAAGTCGGCGCGTCGCGCTGTTTACGCGCGGCCCTTCAACATGCCATGCCAATAGAGTTGCGGCAAGAGCCAACGCTTGAGCGCATACATGCTCCAACGCTCCTTCGATTGATCGAATGGAAAACTCTCCGCAGGTTTGAGGTCGTAGTCGAACTCCGCGAGAATGAGTGATCCGTATCCAGTCACAAGCGGACACGATGTGTAGCCGTCGTATTTGGCGCTTGGTTCGCGGCCAGCGAGGACATCAAGCACGTTCGTCACAACCACCGGCGCCTGCTTGCGGATCGCGGCACCCGTTTTACTCGTCGGAAGGTTCGAGCAATCGCCGAGTGCGAAAATCTCGGGGAAACGCGTGTGCCGACACGTGAACTTGTCGACTTCCACCCAGCCCGTTGCTGCGGCGAGCGGACTCTTCTTGAGAAAATCCGGCGACGACATCGGTGGCGTCACGTGCAGCAAATCAAAGCGCTGTACGACTTCTTTCTTCGTGTCGAGATCTTCGAACACTGCTTCACGCGCATCCGCACGCACTTCAACAAGATTGTGCTTGAAGTGCGGCGGCTCGATCTCTTTGCGTGCAATCACTGCACGAAGTTGGGTTGCATACTTCTCAACCTTGAAGATCGACGCTTCGCCTGAGTAGAAGTGGATGCGCGACTGCCCGCGAACGCCCTGTCGGCGGAACGCATCGTCGGCGAGGTACATGATCTTTTGCGGAGCACCGCCACACTTGATCGGTGTTGCGGGATGGGTGAAGACCGCGTCGCCACCTTTGAACGTGCGAATCGCGTCCCACGTCGTCGAGACAGTCTCAAACGCGTAGTTCGAGCAAATACCGTTGCGGCCGATGTTGCCTTCGAGGCCTTTCACCTTGCTCCAATCGAGTTGCAACCCCGCGGCAACGACGAGCACGTCGTAGGCGAGACGGCGTCCACTCGAAGTCACGACGGACTTCGCATCAGGCTCAAAGCCCGTCACCGCCTCACGCACCCATTCCACGCCACGCGGGATCAAGTCGCGCTCGCGGCGCCGCGCCGCCTCGCGCGGAAGTACCCCAGCGCCAACGAGCGTCCAAAGCGGTTGGTAATCGTGCGTTTCCGATGGGTCCACGATCGTGACCGCGGCGTTCGCCTTCGCAAGGCGCGCTGCAACGGAAATCCCTGCTGAGCCGCCACCAACAATGACGACGCGACGGGCGGAAGAGCGTGAAGCGGACGATGTGGCTTCGATTTGCATGGTGTGACCTCAAGATTGAGCGGCTCTCTGCCCGCGTGCTGAGCAACGCCGCACCGCCGAAGGCGTGGTGCGAGACCTCTGCGTCTCGCCTCGTCGCGACATCATCAGTACGAATCGAGGGTGAAAGATACGGGGTTTTCGATCCAAGAATGAATTTCCTGAATACTGGCCTGAATCCTGGAAAGCGACGCCGCCTCTGATCGCCGCATCCGAAAGGAATCCACCATGAGTACCGTGACCAGTATGGACACACGCACCGAACAACCGAGCCCGTCTGCAACCTCGCCGATCGAGGTCGACCCGCGCACCGCTCAACGCATGCTCGCTGAGCTAGGCACGATCCTCGTCGATGTGCGCGAGGCGGACGAACACGCGCGCGAGCGCATCGCTGGTGCGAAGTTGATTCCCCTTTCAGTTTTGACCGCGAAGGAGATTGCAGAGCTCGGTGCGCGCCGCGTGGTGTTCCACTGCAAAGGTGGACGCCGCTCGCTTGATGCCGCGACACGATGCGCGAGCCTTGGACAACGTGGCATCGAGATTTACAGCGTGGTCGGCGGCATCGAAGCGTGGCGCAACGCCGGTCTTGGAACCGAACTCAACACAGCGCGTCCAAAAATGAGCGTCATGCAGCAGACACAACTCACGATTGGCGCCGTCGTCGTCGCGGGCACTGCGCTCGGTTTCTTCGTCAACACGTGGTTCCTCGCGCTTCCTGCATTCATGGGCAGTGGATTGATCTTCGCGGGCGCGACTGGAACATGCGGACTCGCATCGCTGATTTCGATGGCGCCGTGGAACCGCGTCTCGACGTGTCGTGTTGGCACGTGCAGTACTGGCAGCACTCGGTAAGACTCGCTTCGCGCGAGATCACTGCGCTCTGCCCGATCGCGTGATCTCAATCCATCACGAATCACTGCGACCGCCTTTCCGGGGCGGTCGTGGTGTTTTTCGAATGGAAGACCGCGTCAACGCGACGCAGATTTCCGCGCGGGCCCCTTTGCAGATTTCGTTGCAGATTTCGTTACAGGCTTCTTTGAAACCTTCTTCTTGAGCTTCTTCGTGAGCTTCTTCGTGAGCTTCTTCGCAACCTTCTTGGTGACATCACTTGTTGCGGCACGTTGGGCTGACACCTTTTTGCCGGCCGCGCTGGCAGATACTGAAGGCTCCGATACCGCACGCAGTTTCTCGCGCTTTTTTGCGTCGGTTTTCGAAATCATTCCGCCGTGCGCACTGGCGACTTTGAACGCACGCGCGACGAGTTCGAGCACATCGTCGATCGTTTCGCCGCGCCGCGGCTTCACTGCGACGCAGGACTTCCCAGACATGTAGGGCTTGAGTTCGGCACCCAACTCCGCGAGCGTTGCCGGTGAACAGCAGTATGCGACGGGGCCAGACTTCCGCATCGCAAAGCCCGCGATCCACTCCATGTCGCGTACGACGATCGGGAAGCCCGCATAAATCGCGATGTCCTTCACATCGAACGCTGCTTCAAGCAACTCGCAGAGTCGCGTGGCGAGTGCGCGATCGGCGTCCGAAACGGACTTCAAATACGTCGCACGTGTATACGGAGTGAAGTTCTGTGCTGGCTTCATCGTTGACTCGAAGGATATCGGCGCAACAAACACTGTTCCGTTTCGGCGTACTCCGTGCTATGCTGTGTCCTTCTCGCCGGTGACCTCAGGTCGGATAGGAAGTCCGACAGCAAGACTGGGTATCAGCCGGCAGCATGCCAACAAGACCGAGATTCGCCGCGAAGTCCTCGCTGCAACTCGCTCGGCATGCGCCAGTTGGCTTGATCCCGTCTATCGGTCTCTCCGAGCGAACGCGATTGCGCCTGAACGACAAGAACCACGGTTTTCACCGTGGTTGAGACCTTTGGCTCCGCCATTGTGTCTGAAAGGCATTTTGTGACTGTTTCGAATCATCGCTCCGCTCCTCACGCGAAACCCGCCCGTTCTGGAAGCACCCACTCGGAAGCTTCCACTGCTTCCACTGCTTCCACTGCTTCCACCGCTTCCACCGCTTCCGCCACCTCCGCCACGAAGAGCGCAGACACCTCCACCACCCACTTCACTGATCTCGGGCTCGTTCCCGCGATTCTCGAAGCGTTGCGCGCCGACGGCTATGAGCGCCCGACGCCGATTCAGGCGCAATCGATTCCGCCAGCGCTTGCAAAGCGCGACGTCCTCGGCATCGCGCAGACGGGTACCGGCAAAACCGCAGCGTTCGCGCTCCCGATCATCCATCGTCTCGTCACCGAGCTGCGTCCGGGGATGAAGTTGCCTGTTGGCCGCAAGCCGAAGGCGCTCGTACTCGCGCCGACGCGTGAGCTCGCCGCGCAGATCGCGGAGAGTTTCGCGAGTTACGGTCGCCACACACCCGTTCGCTTCGCCGTCATCTTCGGTGGCGTTGGTCAAGGGCCGCAAGTACGCGCGATTCAGCAAGGAATCGACATTCTCGTGGCAACGCCAGGGCGTCTCATCGATCTCCTGCAGCAGCGACTTGTCAATCTCAGCGAGATTTCGTTCTTCGTCCTCGATGAAGCCGATCGCATGCTCGACATGGGATTCATCGAGCCGATTCGCAAGATCTCGGCGATGCTGCCGCGTGACCGTCAGACCATGCTCTACTCGGCAACGATGCCCAAGGAAATTCGGCATCTCGCCGATGCGCTCCTGCGCGATCCTGTGACGGTGACGGTGACGCCCGTTTCCTCCGCGGTCGATCGCATCGATCAAAAGCTCTACTTCGTGCTGAAAGCGCAGAAGACGCAGTTGATGATTCACCTCTTCGAAACGCTCGCGATGGAGCGAGTGGTGGTCTTCACGAAGACAAAGCACGGTGCCGATCGACTCGCGCGCAAACTCAAGGCAGCCGGCATCGGCTCCGAAGCGATTCACGGAAACAAGGCGCAAAATCAGCGTATTCGTGCACTCGATGCGTTCCGCAGCGGGCGCTCACCCGTGCTGGTTGCGACCGACGTGGCTGCACGCGGACTTGATATCGACGATGTCACGCACGTCGTGAACTACGACCTTCCGATGGAGCCTGAGGCGTACGTCCACCGCATCGGACGTACCGCGCGTGCGGGCAAGTCTGGCCACGCGATTGCGTTCTGCGACGTGGAAGAGCGCGGGCTCTTGAAGCAAGTTGAACGGCTCATCAAGTTCGAGATCCCGCGCGAGCGCGTTCCGGATGAGGTGCCGAAGTCGGATGAAGCCGCCGCGAAAGCCTCGGGTGGAACGGCTCCAACGTCTTCTTCCGACGCAGAGGATCGCGCGCATGAACGTCACGGGCGTGAAAGCCGCACGCGTGAAATCCATGCGCCGGGCGAACCACGACACAATCGTCAAGCGCCTCCGTCGCGCCAGAAGCACGCTTCTCACGAAGGGCACTCCTCACATCGCGCCGAGTCACCTGCAAAGCCGCGCGAAACTGCACGCGAGAGCAAGCTGGACCAGCCCCGCGATCGATCGCGTGATGCTGCGCGGGATCAACCACGTGGCCAATCACGTGAGCAGCCGCGTGGCCAATCACGTGAGCAGCCGCGTGGCCAATCCCACGCGAAGAAACAACCGCCTTCCCGTGATTCATCGCGTGAGTCATCGCGTGAGTCATCGCGTGAGTCATCGCGTGAGTCATCGCGTGAGTCATCGCGTGAGTCATCGCGTCCTGCCTCGCACGGAAAGCCGCATGCACATCCGCACGGCAAGTCGCCTGCACATCCACAGAACCGCGATGCGCGCGCCGAGGGCGGATCAAACGATCGTCGTTCGAACCGCGACAACGCCGCGTCTGATCGCTCAGGTGAAGGCCGTTCTTCGGCGAAGCCCCCAATCGGCGGCGGTCGACGCAGTCAGTGGACTGGCCGACCACGCGGCCGCTGACCCGCGAGTGCACTTTCAAAAAGGAACGCGCGTTCCGTCTCGCCCAGCTTGCGCTTGGGTGGGACGGAACGCTGCGCTTTTCGACACCGCTGCGTTTTTAGGCACTTTTGAATGTTCCCTCAACGAAACTCTTCGAGAAGAGCGCGTGTACAAAGTTCGCTTCAGGGGCACGCGCCCCACGCGGCCAAGAGAAGTGAGAGGTCCGCAGCGCCGACATCGCCGTCGCCATCGACATCGCCTGCGCCCGAAGTACCCCACGCGGCAAGCAGCAGCGAGAGATCAGACGCACCCGTCTCTCCATCGCCGTCGATATCCGTTGGGCACTTCGACGCCGGACGCGGGAGATTCAACACGAAAATGCGATTACCAAAGGCGGTGCGGCCAGTACCAACGATGGTGTAACCGTCACTCGACATTGCGAGCGGCAGCGACATGCGCACATCATTTGGGACATCGACACCCTGCGAGCGCGCATACTCCTCGAGTTCATGGAGCGTGCCGTCAATCCAAATGTAACCCTCACCGCTCGTCGCCGGTGGGCCCGCGCGGAAGAACATCGCGACGCGTGAACCATCGTCACTCACATCCGTCGCATACGCGCGATAGCCCGGAATCGGCGACAAAGGCAGCGGCGCGTAGCAGCTGGTTTGATTCCACCGCAATGCAGGCTGCTCGCTGAGGAGTCCAAGCCCGACGACCCACTGTCCGTCGCTTGAGCACGCGTTCGCCTCGCCGAGTTTGAGGTTGTTTGGTCCCGTCAACACCGTCTGTACGCCGTTGCGCCAAATGCACCCACGCCATGATCCGACGTAATCGGATTGCCAGCCCACAACCGTCGTGCCGTCCATGTTGCAGCCGTTTGCGCGATTGGGTTCATAGAAGAACGCCGTCGGCAGGGTTGTAAACCCCGTCGACTCGTCCCAGACGTAGCCAATAGCCGAGCATTGCGCTTGTTGACCAAGACCGACGACACGCGTGCCATCACCTGAGATACCCCAAGCGCTCGTTGCTCCGATGTCACACGAGAATCCAAGATTGCCAATGCGCGTTGTTTCGCCCGTGGCGATTTCGTAGATCGCGCCCTCCGTTTTGCTGGTCTTCGGATTGATGGTTGTGAATCCGATGCGCGAGCCATCATTTGAGATACCCCCGGATCCACCCGCACCTTGAAAGCCCGGCGCAATGCCGCCGATCGGTACGTGCCCCGAAGCCGCCGTCCAGTACCAGTACTGCACGACATCATTCAGAACGACCACGCTGCCGTCATCACTGACGCCTGTGGCGTATGAGCCCTCGATCAGCGCAAGGCTTCCCGACGTTCCACCTGCATTCGCGGATGTGACCACAAAGGCGGTCGAAAGAACAACCGACGCAAGACACGCGGCGCGAGACGATGTGGCGGTCGCGAAAAGGCAGGTCAAGGACAAACTCCCCAGGCTGCGAGAAGCAACGAGAGATCGGCCGCGCCAATGATCTTGTCACCATCAAGGTCGACATCGGGGTTCACCGAGTCCCACGACGCAAGCAACAGCGAAAGGTCGGCTGCGCCGACCTCGGCGTCGTCATTGAAGTCGGCAGGGCACGCGGGCGCGGAGGGCGTCAAATCCAAGACGAATGGCGAGGGCGTGCCATCGTCGCGCATCGCTGCGCCGCCGATGAAGAGCCCGTCGTCAGACATCGTGAAGCCGGAGTACGACCAGTTTGAGGGGAGCTTGAATCCGTGTTCCGCAGCCCACTGGGAGAGCGACACGTATCCGCGATCGGCAAACCACAGATAGGTTCCGCCACCCGCGAGAACAAGCGCCATCGAACCATCGACGTTCGAATCGGTCACCGCGCCGAGGCCGGCAGGAGCTGGAATCATGGCTTGATAGCCCGTCGCGACGCTCCAACGCCACGCGGCGCCGCCATCAAAGTTGGTTCGACCTCGACCAAAGACCCACTGACCGTTGCCACTCACCGACGAGGCCTCGCTCACTTTCGCCGTTGCCACGCCGCGATAGATGAGCGTCTGGACGTACTCACCAGCCGCATTGCGGATCCATACCGAGCCTTGTCGCCAACCAACGTAATCGTCAGCCCAACCCGCGATCACCGCGCCATCGTCACTGATGGCATTCGCGCGGGTCGGCTTGTAGAAGTAGCTCGACTGCATGCGCCGCTCTTCGCCGGTCGCGCGATCGCGTACGAAGCCGCGGGCTTCGGAACAACCGTTCCAGTTCAGTCCGCAGACGTATCGCCCATCGCGTGACATGCCCCACGGGCCGGATCGCTCGATGTCACAGTTCGGGCCAACATTCCCCATCGACTCTGCGAAGGCCAGATTCTTGATGTCGTAGATGGTGGCTTCCGACTTCAGCGGCTTTCCCTGCAGCGTGCTGCACGTCATCTCGAAGCCGTCAGCGGTGATGTTTGGATGTCCGCCGACGCCGTTGCCCGGCGCAAGAGCCCCGTCGACGAGGACAACCCAATTCTCGCGCGTCCAAAACCACACATTTGCTTGGTCGTAGCCGACCGCGATCCGCCCATCCGCACTGATGTCATTGACATACGCATATGGAACCGGACCAAGGAAGAAAACCTCGCCTGCATTGGTGGATGACGCAACAGCGAGCAGAGTGCTGGAGATCGCCGTGGTGAGAACACAAGCAAGACGCGTGGAGTGGTTCATGTGCATGCTTTCGAGAATGACCGCAGGTCGGAGTGCGGGTCGTCAGACGGTGCGAGATGAAGACGGAAGCACGGCGTCAACCGTGCTTCCGCGAAAGTTTGAATACTCACCGAGATCGATCGATCACGGGCACGCGCCCCATGCCGAAAGCACGATCGCGAGATCTGAAGCGCCAGTGTCGCCGTCGCCGTCGAGGTCGGCCGACGCGGTCCCCCACGCGCTCAGCACGACGGCGAGATCTGATGCGCCAACGTCGCCGTCGCCATCGAGGTCGGCGGGGCAAGCTGCGCCGCTTGATTCAACGCGAATGCGGGCAATCGCGTACAGCGCGCTCGCCGTGTCGTTCGCGC
>JBEIJG010000078.1:0-10251 GCA_040380385.1 Phycisphaeraceae bacterium
CGCATCCACGACAGTCACGCAATCAACGCAAGTCACGCGTCTCCCCCAGACCCCACGTCCCGCGACGCTCGAAGCGGCATACGCGCAACTCATCGAGCAAGAAGTCGCGCGCGAACTCGCGGATCGCATTCTCACGAAGGTCGAGTGTGAACTCGCCGACGCGATCGATGCAGGCGCGACACCCTCAGCGAGCGCCGTGCGCGAGGCCATCGAACGCGAAATCGCGGCATTGCTCCCCGCAGACTCGGAAGACGGATTCCGCTTCGAGTCGGCGATGACCGCCGCTCAGACGCGTGCACACTCGCGTGGCGGCGAGAGCTCCGCGCGCCGCATCGCGTTTGTCGGACCGACGGGCGTCGGAAAAACCACGACGCTCGCGAAGATCGCAGCCCAACTTTCCTTGAAGCGCGGCCTCAAGGTGGGCATCGTTGCGGCAGATACGTACCGCATCGCTGCCGTCGATCAACTTCGTACCTACGCCGAAATCCTTGGCATCGCGGTCGAAGTGGCCTCGTCGCCAACCGACGCTGCACGCGCCTGTGAGCGGCTTGGCGATGTCGATGTCATCCTGATCGATACCGCGGGCCGCAGCCAAAACGACCGCATGAAACTCTCCGAGTTGCGCGCGTTCCTCGCCGCAGCCGAACCAGACGAGACGCACCTCGTGCTTTCAGCGACCGCTGGTGCACGCACGCTTGCGCGCGAGGCCGAGAGTTTCGGCGCGCTGGGTATTGATCGACTGGTTCTTACCAAACTCGATGAGGCAGCATCCTTTGGAACGCTGATCTCGCTCGTCGAGCGGCTCGGTACGCGTGTGAGTTTCCTCACGCACGGCCAAGAAGTCCCCGAACACATTGAAACCGCACGGGGGCGCCGATTGGCTTCTCTCGTCATGGGCAGCGAGGTCCGTTGATGGCTGAGCGAGTTTGGAACGATGACGTCGCATCTGATGGTTCCGTGCGCGAACGCACGCTGACCGCGGATCAAGCCGAGAAACTGAGGCGTTTGGTTGTTGCATCGCGCGCAAGCGGTGAGGGCCGACTCGCTGGTTCGATGCCTGCGAATCCCGCGGTGTTACCGATCGCGGCGCCTCAGCCGTTTGGGCAGCAGATCAGCGTTGGGCCTCTCAATGCAGCCGAGCGAACGCGCACGGTGAGGCTCGCGCGTGCCATTGCGATTTCGAGCGGGAAAGGTGGAGTCGGTAAGTCGAACATCGCCGTCAACCTCGCGGTGGCGTGCGCCGAGCGTGGGCAGCGCACGGCGCTCCTCGACGCAGACCTTGGCCTCGCCAACGCCGACGTGTTGTGCGGCATTACCCCGCGATCGACATTGGAAGATGTTGTGACGGGCGAGCGCACGCTCGATGAGGTCGCGGTGCTCGCGCCGGGTGGATTCCGGCTCGTCCCAGGTGCGTCGGGCGTCTCGCGCCTCGCCGACATGGGTCAGAGCGCGCGTCGTGAAGTGTTCGCGCAGCTCCTCGAACTTGAGCGCTCGGTGGATGTCCTCATCATCGATACCGGCGCCGGTATCGGCGCGAATTCGATGGCTTTCGCGGCAGCCGCTGACACGATTCTTATTACGACGACGCCCGAACCAACGGCAATCGCCGATGCCTATGGTGCGATCAAAACGCTTGTCGCGCGCGGTCGTCGCGAGGGTATTCGGCTTGTCGTGAACATGGCGTCGAGCGAAGAAGAAGCGCGCACCGTGCATGCGCGCGTGGAGCGCGTCGCTCGCGCCTTCCTCAATACGAGTATCGAATTCGCAGGAGCAATCCCGCACGATCCAGCGGTTCCGCATGCGGTTCGTCGCCGCGAACCAGTCGCAGTGGGCTCGCCCTATGCGCCTGCATCTCGGGCGATCCGGCAGTTGGCGCGTACGCTTTCGGGCGAGGCCGCGCCGCCGCCCGCGGAAGTGCGCCGCGGATTCCTCGCGAGGCTCGCGGGTTTCCTTTCGTCAAGTTGATCACGGGGTTGATCACGGGGTTGATCACGGGGTTGATCACGGGGCGATTCGACGGACGTCGATCGGCCGACCCTGCCGACTTTTTCCGCCCGACGCCGCATGGCTCGGTCCTTGCTCTCCTCAGGTTGCGTGTGTGATCTCGGCATGATTCGCCGAGTGCCGCGCGCACCAAGTGAGGTAGCTATGGCCGGACGATCATTTTCACCTTCGCGCAGTACCGCTGGCTCCGCATCGACTCCGTCGAACCGCGTTCCGCTACCGCAAGCCATCGCGGCATGCCTAGCGTTTGCCGCGTTTTCTGTATCGATTGCTGTTGGGATCTCCGCGGGCAACCCAGTGGAAACGGTGCTGACGCGCGCACTCCTCGCGATGCTGTTCGCATTCGGCGGTGGATTCGCGGTGGGTCTTGTGTGTGATTGGATGGTGGCGCAGGAAACGCGCAAGATCGACCGTGCGATGCGCGCGGAACTTGCCGAACGTGACCGCGGACAGGTCGGTTTGGATGGTCTGACGGGTGTCGATGTGATCGAAGAAGGCGACGAATCGCTCGCATCGAGCGGCGCCGAATCGGAAGATCCCTCCGCTCGGTTGAGTTTGCGTGAAAAGAAAGCAGCGTGACCTGAAAGGCACTTGCAGGAATCGGATTCTCGTTATACTGACGTCGCCGCATCGAACATGGATGTTCGTATGAGGCGACAAGCGGGCCTTCGATCGTGTGACCAAGCGACACTCGCTGACTTCAGAGTGACGAGTGAAACTTGGATCCGTGAGCAGAAGGAGGCGCAGTTTCCGCGAGGAAACGCAAGGTTTTCGGGCTTCAGTGGTGCAAGCTCGAACCGTGCGAATCCAGACGGAAGTCGGGTGAGTCGGTGTGCGCACCGTTCATCCAAGGCGAATGGACCTCGCAACGCGTGGCGCTGCCTATGCGCGCCGCATCTTTGCCGCCATCACCTTGGAACGCTCGGGAAGCATCGACCACTCGCACTGGGGACTGGATCGTTTGTCCGTCTGGAGAACGGGCACGCGACATGGTTTCTCGGGTTCTTCGTACCAACGGCGTTCATCTGCGCCGTTCGCACGAAAGCCTGAGGAAAGGTGAGTGGGTTGCTTTCGACGAAGCCGCATCGCACGACGCGCACGATGCACATGTGCGCGGCAGCGTTCGCCGAAGGGAACTCCAGATCAATGGACGACTGGTCAAGGAGCCGACCGAATGTCCGAGCGAACGAAGTCCGCATCTCAAACCGTTTCAAAGCCCGTTTCCGTATCCGCCTTGAAGCCAACTTCGAAGCCAACTTCGAAGTCCATCTCAAAGGGGAGTTCGACCGCAGTTTCGAAGTCTCCGCAGCCTGCCGCGTCGACGCGTGCCCCCAAAGTCGGTGGCGCAAGTTCAGCGAGCATGAAGTTGAGTGGTTCGCAAACTCCCACAGCGACTTCTACTGCGCAACTGAGCGGCAGTACAGTTTCCACCGCCTCGACCGTGACGAAGCGCGCGCGCAATGGCGCCATGTCGCTGCCCGGATTCACCGGTGTCGCGGGAACCACGCCAAACCGTCTCTCGAAATCGTCCGCCGCACAGAGTGTCGCGGTCGAAATTGAAGCTGTCGAGATTGAAGCAGTCGAGATCGAAGCAGTCTCGATCGTCGAAACGACGCTCCCTGCGCGCACGATTCAGAAGGCGAGCGCCTCGAGTGCTGCAGCCACGCGCGCCGCGAAGGAGCCCGCGAAGCCTCTGCCACTTTCTGAGCGACCGATCGATCAGATCTGGCGCGAGTACCGCGCGAATCCCACCGAGGAATTGCGCAACTTCTTGATCGCGCGACACCTCGATCTCGTTGCCTACGCCGCCGAGCGCTTGCACAAGCGGCTTCCAAGCGAAGTCGAGATCAACGATCTCAAGTCTGCGGGTGCGTTCGGATTGATGGATGCGGTCGAGTCCTTCGACCCCGATCGCGGCGTCAAGTTCGAGACGTTCTGCACGCAGCGCATTCGCGGCGCCATGTTCGATGAGTTGCGCTCGATGGACTGGGTACCACGATTGGTGCGTAGCCGCACCGCGAAGGTCGACAAGGTTCGTAAGTCGATCGAGATGGAAACGGGCGCGCGTCCGACCGAAGAAGAAGTCGCGGCGCGACTCAATGTCTCGGGCGATGAGTTCGAGAAACTGCAGAAGGATTCGCGGCCGGTTTCAATGGTCAGTCTCACGCGCAAGTGCTTTGAGACGGATAGTTCGAAGGATGTCCGTGAAATCGACGTCGTCGAAGACAACCGTCAAGAGAATCCGCAGCAGGCTGTGCAGAAGCAAGACCTGCAGGCGCTGATCACCAAGGGACTCTCACGGTCCGAGCGCCTCATTGTCATCCTCTACTACTACGAGGAAATGACGATGAAGGAAATCGGTGCGACGCTCGACCTCTCAGAGAGCCGCGTCAGCCAGATGCACTCTTCGATTCTCGCGCGTTTGAAGGCACAGATGCAGCACCGCGAGCAGTCGGAGGAGTGAGCATCTCGACTTCGCGTTCTTGAAGCGCAATATCCACAAAAATCGACAGGCCCGGCAAATCGCCGGGCCTGTTGCATAGAGCAGACGTCAGTCGCAAATGCCCGCAGACGTTCGTCGCAAATGCCCGCAGACGTTAGTCGCAAGCGCCCCACGTACCGAGCATGACCGCGAGATCCGCAGCGTCGGTGTTGTCATCGCCGGTGAGATCGCCCGCTGGCGACCCGACTCCCCAAGCACCGAGCAGAAGCGAAAGATCGGCGGCATCTACAACCCAGTCTCCGGTCAGATCGGCTGGGCAAGGGGCACAGCGAAAGTTCGATACGACGAAGCGCGTGTCGTTGATGGAGCGCGCGTTATCGCGTTCGTCTGCGATACCAGTTGGCGTGCCTTGGAAGCTCACGAGTGGTGACGAGAAGTGACCAATGCGAGCACCGGGCGAGTAGGCCATCACGGTGCGATACTGCAAGCCATTTGTCCCGAAGAATCTGTGGCCGGTCGAGTAGGGATAGACGCCGCCCGAGTTACAGCCTCCGCCGTCGCCGGGGGCGTGACAGCAGCCCATGTTGTGCCCGAGTTCGTGGGTGAAGGTGCGATTCGAGAAGCAACCAAGTGCGGTCACGCTGACGCCGTAATCAACATCCGCAGTTGATCCTCCGACGAGGAAGGCGATACCGCAGGCACCACCACCGTCCGCGCGTACAAGCGCGGTCAAATCCGCGCCCTGCCAAGTCGCGTTGGCGAGGACCGCATCAAGCACGCCATCAGCGGGATCGCGCAGTGCGTAGAGATCGTTCGCCATGGACGAGGGGTTTTCGGCGTAGCCCCGCGCACGCTCGGTTCCGCGCAACTGAATCTGCACCAAGATGCCGGAGTTCGCATAGATCGTGTTTGAGTCACCAAAGGCCCACAGGATCTGATCAAGCATCTGCGATTCGCCTCCGGCCTGCGCGACGGCTGCATCGGTGTACGCGACGTAGACATTGATCAGGCTTCCGTCATCGCAACCAACGCCCGCGAGACCGCCGTCGCCCGCATGCTGCTGCGCAGGCGCACGGTGTGCATCGCTCATTCCGCAAGAGAGTTCGCTCGCCGGTCCGGCAAGAGAGGCGAGTGCTGAGCCGGATTTCAGTGAGCGGAGTTCGTAGCGCCCACCCGACGTTGCGATGAACCCCGCGAGGCGTCCCTCGCGAAGCAGCATTGAGGCTTCGCGATCCTGATTTCGGGGGTCTACGAATTGAAAGTGGATGCCATCAGCGGCTTCGCCGGGCGCTTCAACGACGGACTTTCGAGTGAGTCGCAGTCCAGGACCCGCAAGGGCTTCGAACGTCGTCGGGAGTGCGTCGCCCGATTGCAGACCCGCGAGTTGTGTGGGCTCGAAACGAAACGCCTTTCCAGCGTCAGCCGTGGGAAGGGGGGCGAGCAGGGTCGATGCGGCAAAGGTCAGCGCGGTGAGAGACATGCAGGGATTCTCTGAGTGAAAGCTCGAACCGCAAGGGTTCGGCGAAAGAAAGGCGTCGGTTCCAACACCCGAGTCAGTATTCGTAGGTTTTCGGTCGTACCGACAGCGTCGTGCGAACACATCGACGCGCGTAGCGCACGTGAGTCGGGCCACCGTGTACTCATGAGACACTTATGAGCACTCGGCCGACACCGTCGTCGAAGCGTGTTGTGGGCTGACGACTCGCGATGAACCAGTGCTCAGTCGAGTCGCTGGATCATCACGTTGTAGAACTCAATCGGGCAGCCGTGGCTTTGCAGCGCGATCGGCCCTTCCTTGGCGATACCCGGCAACTTCGCATCGACGATCACGTGCTCGCCGTTGTTCCACACGTTGAGAACGTCGCCAACCATGCGAATACGGAAGCGATTCCACTGCCCGACGGGCGCGTCGGCATTCTTCTTCGGAGTCACAGCGGCGCGCACTTCGGCCGGCATCGACGCATCGGTGCGATAGCCGTAGACCTCGCCAGAACCGCACGGCCACGTCCACATGTTGACTTGGCTCTTCGAACTTCCGCGCAGGTAGATGCCGCTGTCGCGCTCCTCGACTTCGACCGTCTTGTCGCTGCCATCAGGGTTCTTGACGGTGTTTCCGTCGGCACCAATGAACGGGCGCTTCATCTTGCCTTGGTGTTCCTTCGTCCAGCGCCAATCGCAGATCATCTCGAAGTCGCCGTAGCTCTCATCGCTCCAGAGGCTCTTGCCCTTGCCGTCGAAGCGGACGACGTTGTTCGAGATCGACCAGTGCGCCGGCTCGCTCTCGCCGCGATCAGCTCCCTCTTTCCAGCCCTTCATGACGAGCGCGTCGAACATCGGCCGCATACCAGCAGCGGCGAGATCCGCGCACATCTCAGGCGGAAGTGCCGGCGTCGCTGCAGGGAGTTCAGCGATCTTGATGTTCTTGAACCAGATCTCTGTGCCTTCGCTTTCGAGGCAGATGAAACCCTTGCGCGGCTTCACTTCGGAGCAGCCCGATACTTCGGTACCGTTGATTTCGAGCTTGATGACGCCGTTGTTGCAAGTGACCTTGTAGTGGTTCCATTCGCCGGCGCCCTTCGTCGTGCGCGCGCTTGGCAAGCAGCGCTCCCAGCCACCTGGATGCGGACGATCGGGCTTCATGCTTGCGCCCCAAATCGAGAAGATGTCGCCTTGGCCCGTGTACATCGTGCGGCCTTCGCCGTCGACGTTGTCGGGCGTCAGCATGATTTGCACTTCGATCGAGCGCGAGAACGGCACGCCCTTGTAGCAGTACGGATCGCTCCACACGAAGAGCCCTGCGTTGCCTGGGTACGACAGGTGCTTCCAATCGAATTCAAGCACGAAGTTTTCGTAGGCCTTCTCGGTGCGAAGGATGCCCGTCGGAATGCCTGTGCACTTGATGATCGGCGCGCCGGTTTCATCTTTCGCAACCGTCCACGTTGAAGCAGAAGTGTTGACGTCAACCCAGCCGGAGAGATCCTTGCCGTTGAAGAGGTCGACTTGCGCTTGGGGCGCGCTCAAGGCCAGCGCGTTCGGCGTCGTCGATGCGAAGACGATTGGCGCGATCGCGAGCGCAAGCGATGCGCAGACGGTCGTGGTTGATGAAAGGCAGCGCGATGAAATGCAGGGAGCGATGTGCATTTGCGCAAGGTAGCGGAAAGGTCGTCGCGCATGGCGCGGTGGGGCGGCGCAAGTCGGGCTGGGTCAGCCTGAGGTGCAAGCCTTGGGTGAGTGGCGAATGAAGGTTCTATGAAGTCTGGAGATGCGCGAATGGTTCCCTCGAGAGCGAGTCGCGATCACTCGCTGTGCTCATCAAAGGTAAACAGAACCCACACAAACACGGCGTAGTTTCCCCGCCGTCAGGTTGGCTTCGATGCTTCTACGCACCCGTGTTTCACGAGCCCCTTCACGAAACACTCGCGCAATCCAAGCATGGAATTTCAGCCTGATCTGAATTCGTGCCGTAGTTTCGCTCCTCTTCGAAGGTTCGTCCTCTTTCAACGGGGTCGTCCTCAAGAAGAGAGTTGCGAAGGTTCGCGGATTCTGAAGGTCGGACGTGCAAGACCGACCGTGAAATCACAACCGGACAGCGCAATTCCGTCATCTCGACCGTCATGAACTTGGGAGTTCGGAAGGCTCCCAAAACCTCGAACTGGAACGCGAATCCCAGTACTCGAAGAAAACTGAAGGATTGAAAATTATGAAGAACAGCCTCAGCCGTACCCTCCTCGTCTCTGGCGCCTCGCTCCTCCTCGCGCAGGCCGCTGGCGCCGCCGAGATCTTCGTCAACGCGAACATCTCGACCTCGACCACTTGGACCGCCGACAACGTCTACCGCCTCGTCGGTCAGATCTACGTCCTCCCCGGCGCGACCCTCACCATCGAGCCAGGCACGCTCATCGCGAGCCGCCCGCAAGACGGTGGTTCGATCGCGATCACCCGCGGCGCCCGCATCAACGCGGTCGGTACGCAGGAGAGCCCGATCATCTTCACTTCGACCAACGACGTCGCCACTTGGACCAAGGGCAACCCGAAGACCGGTACGTGGCGCGGCGTGTGCAACGAGTGGGGTAACCTCACCGTGATGGGCCGTGGCTACATCTCTGAGAACGTGATCGCTGCGAACACCGGCACTCCCAACGCGAACAACATCGGCATCATGGAAGGTCTCCTCGGCGGTTCCGCTGCCGACCCGAACACCGTCTATGGTGGCGGCAACGACGAAGACGATTCGGGCTCGCTCGCGTACGTCAGCTTCCGCTACGGCGGTAAGGTGATCGGCCTCAACAACGAGCTCAACGGTCTTTCGCTCGGTGGCGTTGGTCGTGAAACCACGATCGACCACATGGAAATCATGAACAACATCGACGACGGCATCGAGATCTGGGGTGGCACGGTCAACCTCAACTATGTCTCGATCTGGAACATCGGTGACGACAGCCTCGACGTCGACCAGGGTTGGCGCGGCAAGGCGCAGTTCGGTCTCATCGTGCAGGGCTACTCGGCTCTCCCAGCGTCGAACGCGCAGGGCTCGGGCGTCGGCGACAACATGATCGAAATCGACGGCGCTGAGCAGTCTGATTACCAGCCGGTCACGACCGCTGTCCTCTACAACTTCACCTGCGTCGGGAACCCCGGCGACAACGCGACTGGTTCGAACGGTGGCGACCACGGCGTCGCGTACCGCGACAACGCCCGCGTCCAGATCCGCAACTCCGTGTTCATGGACATGGGTGAGCGTCTCGTCGCGATCGACAACGTCGACGGCGACGGTGGCGCGGGTTACGGTTTCAACGGTACCCACACCTTTGCTGCGACCTGGACCACGCCGTACAACACCTACCCAACTGTGAATGCGCCAGCGAACCCAAGCGCCTTCTACAAGGCGCAGGTCAACGGCAACCTCAACGAAATCAAGGACAGCGTCTTCTTCAACAACATCAATCCAGCGGCGTACACCGAAGCTGATGCCCGTGGCGTTCGCGGTGCAAGCAACAACAACGTGACCGCGACCGTTTCGCCAATCGCGGGCATCACCCGTGGCGCGGCCGTCTCGGCAAACGCTGGTCTCCTCAAGGTTCGTCCGGTCACCGGTCTCAACCCGCTCGCGGCGAACGACGCCGTGACTTCGGTTGGCACCGCTCCGAACGACGGCTTCTTCGAGCAGGCAGGCTTCCGCGGCGCGTTCAGCTCGACGTCGCACTGGCTCTGCTCGTGGACCGCTGCTGACGCCTTCGGCTTCATCACCGCTCCAGCGAAGTCGTGCACCGTTGCTGCTCCGTGCACCACCGACATCGATGGTGACGGCAACACGGGTGCGTCTGACCTCGCAGAACTCCTCGCGGGTTGGGGCTCGGATACGCCAGACATCGACGGCGACGGCACCGTTGGCGCGGCTGACCTCTCGGCGCTCCTCGGCGCTTGGGGCGCGTGCAACTGATTTGATTGCGCGGCCTCAACCGCGCAGTGACAAGTAAGTAAGACGGGCCTCGTCGGCGAGATGTATGCCGCACGAGGCCCGTTCTCTTTCGCTCACTTCAGCTTTCAGCACTGTCCGACTCGAAACTTCGTCACGCGTTGCGGTGCTTTGATGACGCGTTGATGATGTAGGGTCGGGCGATTGGATACCTTGCCCAACGTGAACACCATGACCGCGAACTCTCCACTTTCTCGACGCTCTATTGCCGCATGCTCGTTTGCGATCGCGACGATCTGTGCGCTCTCTGCCTGCTCGCCGCAGGAAGCCAAGACTCCTGTTGCGGCAGAAGGTGCGAGCGAAAGCGCTGCCGCGAACAACGCGGCGA
>JBEIJG010000079.1:0-10221 GCA_040380385.1 Phycisphaeraceae bacterium
ACGCCGCGACTCTCGCTCGCTGCATTGCGAGGCGCAGTTCGCGATGCGACGCGTATCCGCATCGAGGAGCGCGCTGCAAGCGACGAGGGCATCTCGGAGGCTGAAGAGCGCGACCTCCGTCGTCGCGCTGCAGCCGCCATGGAGGTCATCGACGCGGCGGAACCTCGTGGAGTTGCAAGCGTGTTTCTTCAAGGCGAACGCAATGCGGCGAAGCAAGTGTTGAATGGGCTTGTGCGCATCGACCCAGAGATGTTCCTCGCGGGAATTCTCGGGGCGATTTTCACGGTGCCTGCTGCCGCGATTCGAGCGAGCCCGTTGATTTTCCCGCTCGCGCTCTTTGTACTCCTCGCGGGCTTGTCGTTCATCGCGGGTGCGCTCTGTCGTATGGCCGCCGTGCATGCCGGACGTGGAGGCCGAGTTGGCGCACGCGAGGCTGCGTGGTTCGCCCGCGATCGCGCGCTCAATCTTCTCGCGCTTCCCTTGTTGCCGACGCTTGTACTCGTCGGCCTCGCGCTGGTCGTACTCGTCTTCGCGCTTCTCCTTCGAGTGCCAGTCCTCAACTTGCTCTCTGCAATCTTGTTCATCATTCCACTCGCGGTCTCGCTGCTCGCGGCATTGCTTGCGCTCCTCTCGATTGTGAGTTTCCCGTTGATGCCTGCGGCCGTTGCGGTCGAAGATTGTGACGCTGGCGATGCGATCACGCGCGCGGTTGCACTCGTCATTGCACGCCCGCTCGTGTGGCTTCTGGTCCTCGCCGTTTCGGTCAGCGTCTTGATCGTCGGCGCCCTCGTTGTGAATGGCACACTCGGCATCGCAAGCAGTGGGGTCGCCGCATTGCTCGACACCCTCGGAGGCGCAACCGGGCGCGCGCTCGCCTCAGGCGAAGAGAGTCAGGTTGCTGCGCTCTTCGGCGCAGATCGCCTCGTCGCGGCCGCCGCGGGCTTGTGGCTTCGACTCTTCGCGTATCTCGCGGGCGCCTACCTTTTCTCGCTCGCCTGCGACCTCGCCGCGCGCGGCTACCTCCTCATGCGCGCTCGCATCGATGGCGAACATCCCTCGACGATCTCGGGGTTTGGCATTCGCTGACCGCTTGGGAGGAGATCGCGCGAACGGACCGAGTTTACGCAGACTTTTCGTGCGTGGTTACGAAACACCAAGCGACGTTCGAAGCTCGCCGATCGCGCGTTCAAGTTCCGCGACGCGGGTTTCTAACGCTGCAAGGCGCTCATCTCGCTGGTCGGGCTGCGCTTCACGTGAAGAACTCACGGGCGCACTTGCTTCAGCGGAAGGCCACGTGCCTGCGGTGATGGGGTGGAGATCGGGACAAAGCAACTGAGCCCAGCGCGGAGCGCGGCTGCCGGGAAGCGGCGGATACTCCTTGACGAGCGGTTCTTCGCGATTCGCGAGGCCGGAAAGCACAGCCTCGACCGCTTCAAGCGAGTCAAACGGGTGCATGCGGCTCGCGCGCCCTCGCAACTCGCCGACGGTTTGCGGCCCGCGGAGAAGCAACTCCGACAAAATGGCCAACTCAGGCGCGCGCACGTCGAGTTTTTCACCAGCCGTGTGCCGGTACTTCTCGACGCGCGAGCCAGTGAAATTCACATCGCGTGCGAAGCCCTTTCCGCGCAATCCATCGACTGCGCGCAATGTCCGATCTTCATCGATCTCGACGACCGGTTCTCGGTTCGACTTCTGATTGATGCCCGTGACGAGCGAGTTCAGCGAGAGGGGATACTGCCCTGGAACCGTCATCGCTTTTTCGATGAGCGTTCCGAGAGTGCGGCATTCATCCGGTCGAAGATGGTCCATGGCGACAGCGTACACTCGGTGCATGAGTTCGAAGCGTCCTGACCATCGGAGTGATGAAGCGCGCTCCGATGTCGCGCGCCGAGCCGTCGAGCGATTGGCGGAAGGTCGAGACCTCAGTATCGAGGACGCGGTCGATGATGCGCGTCGCGAACTACGGGCCTCCGATACATCGCGCAGGCCGACCCGTTCTGAACTCCGCGCTCACGCACAGGCATACGAAGAGTCGCTCGGTGTCGATGTGCGTCCCCAGCGCTTGCGTGCAACATTGGGCGAGGTCCTTGACGTGCTCGCAGCGCTCGAGGCACTTGTGCTCCGAGAGGATCGAGATGGAATCGAACGACCCGGCCCCGAGGTCTACGGCCGCGCTGCGCTCGGTGAGTTCGATCTCGATCCCGTCGTCCACATTCGCCTGACGACCTGCCTCACCTCCACCTCGATCGCCCGAACCCTGGTCGAAATCGGACTCGAAGAGCCCGCATTCACCACCATCGAATCGCACGTTGGACGGCTCGACCGGATTGACACGTCGAGCGCGCTGGCGGAGTACCGCGTTTTGCGCATTCCGCCCAGTATTTCGATCGATCCTGACAACGATCTCGTCCGCGGAACGCGAGTGCCTCACGCTGGTTTTGAGGAACTTTCCCGACGAATTGCGCGATTCGAGACACTTTGATCCGTGATTCGGGGTAGGTCGTTGCCCCGTTCCCGGCCGTGTTGTGAAGTTGAGTGAATCTAGCACCGATGTCGCTGCGGGCCCGCGTCGCGAGCCTCAGTGTCGGTGCGCCGGTGCTGCACATCGTGTTCGACAACGTGTTCGACATCGTGTTCGACGAGATCTCTCAAGCAGTGTCCGTCGAGAAGTTGAGAGTTCCACGCTCCGGAGGTTTACATGTTCGCTTGGATCAAGAATCGCTCCCTCTCAAGCCGGATCATCGCGCTCACGATCTTCCTCGTGATCGCCGCGGTCGCGGTCAACTACGTCGTGTTCGTCACACGATTCCGCGAGAGCGCGGAGCATGCGATGGTCGAAAAGGCCGCCGCGTTCACCGCTGTCGCGGACGAAGCGAAGAACCATGCAAGCGAGCTCTTCCTTGCGAAATCGATCGCGACCGAAACGCTCATGGCGGAATTGCAGGAGAGCGTTGCGAAGGGTGGCGACTACACCGAGAGTCGTTTCTTCCAAACGATTCCTGTGGTCGTTGGTTGGCAAACCGCAGAAAAGGCGGCGAAGAAAGAGGGGATCGACTTCAAAATCGCAGCATTCGAAGCGCGAAACAAGAAGAACGAGCCTGAGAGTGGATCATTCCGCGCGGAACTTCTCGCGCGACTGGAAAAGCAACTCGATTCTGGCGGCGAAGGAGCTGCTTTCGCGATCAACGAGAGCACGAACACGCTGCATTACATGCGCGCCATCGCACTCGATGCGAGCTGCATGGTGTGCCACGGCGACCCGCGCGGTGAATTCGACGCAGACAAAGACGGCAAGGATCCACTGGGATTTCCGATGGAAGGTTGGAAGGTCGGCGGATCGCACGGAGCCTATGAAGTGGCCATTCCGCTCACAACCGTGGACGAGCAGGTCGCTGGTTTTATCTCGAGCGGACTCGTTTGGACGGGCCCGATGCTCGTGGTCGGCGCGTTCGGCTTCGCATTCCTCTTGAAGCTCACGTTTGGTCGTCCGATGCAAGCGATGATCGACCGTGTTCGTGACATCGCGGAAGGCGAGGGCGACTTGACCAAACGTCTCGACGATTCCTCGCACGATGAACTCGGGACGATGGCGGGTTGGTTCAACAAATTCGTCGGCAAGCTCGAGGGAATCCTTGGTGACATCCGCAAGGGCGCGTCGGAGATCGATGCTGGCAGTTCGCAGGTTTCATCGACGAGCCAGTCGGTTGCAAGCGGCGCGAGCCAGCAAGCCGCAAGTCTCGAGGAAATCAGCGCGAGCCTTGAGGAGATGAACGCCATGACGGAGCGCAACGCGCAGAACGCCACTGCCGCGGTGAATCGCTCCGACGACGCACGCGTCCGTGCCGATCAATGCAAAGAGCAAATGGTCCGCATGAGCGAAGCGATGGGCGCAATCAAGCAATCGAGCGACTCGATCGCGAAGGTGCTCAAGGTCATCGATGAGATCGCATTCCAGACCAACCTTCTTGCACTCAACGCTGCGGTTGAAGCCGCCCGCGCAGGCGAGGCAGGAAAGGGCTTTGCGGTCGTCGCCGAAGAAGTACGAAATCTTGCGGGTCGCTCGGCGCAGGCCGCGCGTGAAACCGCCGCGATGATCGAGGAATCGACGAATCGAGCCGAACGTGCAGTTTCGATTTGCGGCGAGGTCGACACGTCACTCCGAACCATCGTGGATGGCACGCGTGAAGTGAACGAGCTCCTCGCGCAAATCGCGAATGCCAGCCGCGAGCAAGCGCAGGGCATCGGACAAATCAATACTGGTGTCGCCGAACTCGACAAGGTCACGCAGCAGAACGCTGGAAACTCCGAGGAATTGGCTGCGGCCAGCGAGCAAACGGCAGCGCAGGTCGCGAGCCTCAAGCAAGTCGTTGGTCAGTTTAAGGTGGGCACGTAAGGAGAGGTCGGCACGTAAGCCAACGCAGTCAGTGCTTTCGCTCCAAATGAGACAGGCGCCACATTCGTGTGGCGCCTGTCGATTTTCATTGGATGGAACGAGAGGGAAGTCTCTGAAGTTGCGCTGAGCGTCAGCTCAGGCCACCCTTCAGTTCCTTGCCGCTGCCCCATGCGGCGCGGAGGCGCTTGAGCGCGTTGTCTTCTTCGCGCGCGACAACCGGAGAGTCATCACGGCCACGCTTGCGACCGAAGACCGCGCCGAAGCCGGCGTCTGCCTTCGTTCCCTGACGCTCGCCGCCAGTGCCAGCGACTTTTTGCGCGGGCTCAGGACGTTCTGGTGGCTCAACGAGGGCCTTGATCGAGAGGCTGATGCGCTTCTTGCCGACATCGATCGAGAGGACTTTGCAGGTCACGATTTCATTCGCGCGCAGCGCCTTATCAACGCTCGGGATGCGCTCGTGGCTGATCTCCGAAATGTGCACGAGGCCTTCGATGCCAGGAGCGATTTCGATGAACGCACCGAACGGCATGAGCTTCGTGACGCGGCCGGTGACAGTGCCACCTGCTTCGAGCGTCTGCATCGCGGTGACGCCTGGGTCTGCCACGAGTTGCTTGAGGCCGAGACCAATCTTCGGCGGCGTTGCCGTGAGGTCCAACTTGATGACCTTCACGGTCACCACGTCGCCAACCTTCACGACGTCAGCCGGGCTCTTCACGCGTTCATGCGAGAGATCCGAGACGTGGATGAGGCCATCGACGCCGCCGATGTCCGCAAACGCGCCGTAGGCCTGGACACTTGTGATCGTGGCTTGGCGCGTCTGGCCGATTTCAAGCACGGCGAGCAGCTTTTCACGCTGTTCTGCACGCTCCGACGCGATGACTGCCTTGCGGCTCACAACGAGGCGATTCTTGTCCTTGTTGAGTTCCACGATCTGCACGGGGAACTTCTCGCCGATGAACACCGAGATGTCCGCGACATGGCGAACGTCGACCTGACCTGCGGGCATGAAGCCCTTGTGGTGCGCGATCTCCATTTCCAAGCCGCCCTTGTTCATGCCAGTGCAGCGGGCTTCGACGATTTGACCGATTTCGAGGGTTCCCCAATCGGCCTTCTGAACCGCGCCTTCGAGGCTGAGGATCGACAAGCCCTCAAATGGATCGAAGCGCTCGACAATGAAGCCGCGCTCGCTGCCGACCACCGGTGGTTGTTGGTCGCCAGCAGCGAGGAACTGCGCGAGCGGGCAAACGCCTTGCGATCGCGGTCCGAACTCGACAAACACGTCACCCGAGTGCACGCGAATGATCGTGCCTTGGCGAACTTGACGTCCGCGCTGCGAGCCGCGTGGTGCGGCGCTTTGGCTTTCAAGTTCCTCGATCGACATGCCGCCAAGCGCGGCCTCGATTTCTCGTTCGAGTTCGGCATCGAAGCCAGAGGAACGCGGGGCGGGACGGGACGAATTCGTATTGGTTGGATCGCTAGACATTGGTGAATCGACTCGAGCCGCGCAGCGTACCTTCTCCCACGTGCCATGACCAATCGTTGATTCGCAAGAAGTTGTGCGAGATTGCGAGACAGGTGAGTCAGGTCACGCATGATCCGGTCGACGTCGCGCCGCGCAGTCTTCGAATTGCAAGGTTCGACCCATCATCAAAGGTCAGCGTGGGGCGATTCGGACATGCCGTCCGGTGATCCTCGCTCGTCTTGCCGCCACCGATGAAGGTGAGCCGCAGGACTGTGAAACCGCATGTGTCGTGCGGTCCGAGAACCGCTACACGACTGTAAAGTCGTGCCGCGTCCGAGAACAGTCAAAATCGTCTCGACCCGTCAGAGCAGGGGTCGTTATCATCCGCCCTCCCCGTCACCGGGGACAGAACTGGAGAGACCGACATGGCAAGTGCGAAGACCGCTTGGGGCATTGAGATCGGCCAGTACGAAGTCAAGGCCATTCAGCTCGAGGTGGCTGGAGATGGCGTTCGCGTTCGCGACTTCTGGGTTCAGAAGCACGACATCGTTTTGACGAATCCCGAGTTGCGTGCCGATGGCGCTGAAGGTGCGATTAGCAAGGCGCGCGTTGTCCTTGAGATGACGCTCTCGCAACTCGCGACGCAAAAGAAACTCGAAGGTTCGCCAGTCGTTTTAAGTTTCAGCTGGATGCAGAATCGCGGATTTGCGCGCTTCTCGAAGCTTCCACCGGTTGAGAGTGAAAAGCAGGTCGAGAGCCTTGTCCGCTACGAGGCAGAGCAACAGATTCCGTTCCCTCTCGACGAGGTTGAATGGGATTTCCATGCATTCACAAGCGAAGATTCGCCTGATGTCGACGTTGGCATCTTTGCAATCCAGCGCGAGCCGCTCGAGGATTTCCTCGCGCTTGTCAGCGACAAACTCGGCATTTCGCCCGTCGCTGTGACGCTCTCGCCTGTTGCGCTCTACAACGCGATGGCGTTTGATCGTGATCTCGTTGAGCGCAATGAATCTCTCGTTCTCGTCGACATCGGTACCTCGGCAACGGACCTCATCGTCGCCGATGGAAAGCGTTGCTGGATGCGTACGTTCCCGCTCGGTGGACATGACTTCACCGAGGCCATCACCAACGAGCAGAAGTTCAGCTACAAGCAAGCGGACGATCTCAAGCAGAAGAGCGCAACGAGTGAGCACGCGAAGACCATCATGAGTCTCATGCGCCCGGTGCTCATCGATCTCGTCGGTGACGTCCAAAAGTCGCTGAGTTTCTATGGTCAGCAAAACAAGGAAGCTCGGCTCAAGAATGTGCTTGGGCTCGGCTCGACTCTCAAGATCCCAGGACTCCGCAAGTTCCTTGGCATTCAGTTGAATCTTGAAGTCGAACGCCTTGACGGATTCCGCAAACTCACCATCGATGGCATGACGCCGTCGACTCCAAAAGCGAAGAAGGGCGCGGAGTCGTCCGAACCTGCGACGCCAAGCCTTGCAGCTGCGGACTTTGCCGAGTACACGCTGAATTTCGCCGTGGCCTACGGCCTTGCGCTCCAGGGCCTCGGCATGGCGGCGATCGACGTCAACCTGCTTCCCCTGAATCGCATGCGCAATCAGATTTGGCAGAAGAAGCAGCGTTGGTTCGCTGCCGCTGCTGCCGTTGCCGTTGCTGCTGGTGGTCTGATGTTCGTGCGAGGGATCCTCGATAACGCGGCACTCGGCGATGTTTCTGCAAAGGCCGCGGCACAGTCGCAAGTCGAGCGCGCGAATAGATACAAGAGCGACATCGCCAGTGTTTCGAGCGACGTCGGTGCGCGCTCGAAGAACATGCTCGCGCTGCTTGAGGATCGCGAAGTTTGGCCGTTCATCGTGAATGACGCCGTCCGTGCGGTTGCCGCTGGCAATGATTCTTCCGCGGTGGCGGATGGCGTCGACCTCTCGATGTCCGACGACAAGCGCCGTCAGACGTTGCTCCGCGATCTTTCGGGGAATTACAAGTTCAGCGGCGGCAAGCGTGTCATCGAGGTGACGCTTAACGTTGAGGCAAACGCTGGTGATTCTCCCGCCGAACACTTCGCCGGAACCGTTGGCAAGTGGTTGCAGGAGAACGCGAAGCGCGATGGAGTTCCATACACCATCGACAACGTCAAGTGGACCTACTCCAAGATGAAGGTGAGTGCTGACGGCTCGCTCGCGGCGGAAGAATCCGCCTCAGCAGCCGCGGGCGGCGCGCCCGAAGCGCCCACGGGGATCGAAGGCGGCAATTTCGCAGCTCCCGGTGGTTCCTTCACTGCTGGCGGAACCGACGGAGGTAACAACTTCGGTGGTCTCTCCGGAAAGCGTACAGCGGGCCAAGGCGGCACGTTGAATCGCCCCGGTGGACGACTCGGCGGTACGGGTGCAGGAGGCGGATTCAACGCTCCAGGCGGGAATGATGATGCCGCGGCAGTCGGAGGCGGCGATCCCAAGTTCAAGCGCGGAGAAGGGCAGGGGCAGGATGCTGCTCCCGCCGATCTCGACAAGCTCGCGCCGATACCGGGGCGCCCAGGTGTGTTTGTCAAGGACAGCACGATTTACGTTGGCAAGATCACGTTTGAAGTGAAGCTCGCGGGTGAAGTCGCCGCAGCGGCTCCGGCAGAGACGCCGGTGGAGGGTCAGTAATGGCGAAGCAACTTCCGAAGCAAGTTCAAGTCGCGGTTGATTGGGCGAAAGCAAATTCGCTGATCGCTGTGTTTGGAGCGATGGTGGTCGTCGTTCCAGTTGGCTGCTACTTCGCGGCCGATTGGTTTGGCGCGAATGTGCGGACCGAGGCCGACGGCAAGGCTCAGGCGTACTCGTCTGTTTCTTCGGCACTCAACGCCACTGTGGATGTTCCGATCCCGGGCGGAGAGTCGGTTCGTCTCGAAGGCCTGCCCAACGAAAAGACTGTCGCGGAATTTAGGACGCTCCTCGGCGAGGTGAAGTCGGACTCGATCGGGGTTTACGGCGCGGCGAAGGTGCGCAACATGGGCACGCCTGCGCACCAACCGTTGGTCGCAAGCGCGGTTTTTCCCAACTATCCGCGCAACTTCGGTGACGCGGATCGTGTGCGAACCACATTCGTCCGTGCTCTGAACAAGCGATACGAAGAGCTCCTGAAAGAGGTCAACGCGGGAGCGCCTCCAGCCGGCAGTTTTATCGCCGAACGCGTGTCTGCCGTCGAGAAGAGCTTTATCGCGAGCGCGGGCGTCGATTCGCTCGACAAGATCAAGGATGAAGCAGAGCGACAGAAGCAGAAGGACATCCTTTCGAAGGAGCTTCTCAACACTCGTTTGGGAATCTGCAACGAGGTCGCGCTCAACATCTCCATGTACGGTTCGCTCGCAGCGTTCATTGTTCCGGGCGAAGACGATCCCGCGATCACCGGCCTCTTCAAAGACATGAAGGATGCTGACGCGCAGGATCGCCTGCTCTTTGACCTTCAGTGGCAGTATTGGATTGCAGCGGATGTCCTCGAGGCGTTTAAGGCGGCGAACGGCGGAACAGAAAACTCAGTGCTTCGCAATCCTGTGAAGCGCTTGGTTTCGTTGCGCGTTCTGCCGATGGAGGTCGCTTCCGCGGCCCCAGCCTCAGGCGAGGCATCGACGATGGGAGGCGGAGAGGTTCCGGTCGATGGAGCAGCCCCCGCCGAAGACGGCACCGTGCCTCCTGTCGAAGCAACACCTGCCGCGGCAACTACAACCCTTGGTGAGCCTGCGATTGACGCAACCGTCGAGGCTGCGCGAGACTACACGAAGCGCTTCACAGGTCGCGCCTCGAATGGCATTTACGACGTCCGTCTCGCAGAAGTCACTTTCGTCGCGGAGACTTCGAAACTGCCGCTCGTCTTTGCGAAGCTCGCAGACGAGAATTTCATGACCGTCACAAACGTTCGGCTTGCCCCAGCAGACGCGTTTGCAGCGGCTCGCCTCGGATACATCTACGGCATCGAGCCGGTCAGTGAAGTCACGGCCACAATTGAGACTGTTTGGTTCCGGGAGTGGACGGCGAAGCACATGCCCGCTGTTCTTCGAACCGCACTTGGAATCCAAACCAAGACACCCGAAGGGGCGATGTCTGCAGATGGAGCAGCCGCGCCACAGGGTGGCTGAGCGGTCCGTAGGCGCGTCCGCCAATGAGGCGAAACGAGGCGACACGAGAAGTTCGCGCAACAAGCGGCGGGCCTCGCGAGTTCTGTGTGTAGGGCGCTCCCGATGAGGGGCGCGGTTCAGAAACTGAAACGAAATTGCCTGTCACTCACAACACGTGGGTGCAGAAGTGCAGGAAGAACCTATGAAGACCAAAGGCATCTCGTTCTTCGAACAGCATGTTGAGAAGATCGTTCTCGGCGTGTCTGG
>JBEIJG010000080.1:0-10219 GCA_040380385.1 Phycisphaeraceae bacterium
GCGTTGCCTGCGTGGTTTCCACGCCTTCGCGCGCGAGGAGCTTGGCGAGTTCGGCCTGGCTCCAGATCTCGCCGGACGCGATGAGGTTGCGGATGATGGCGTGGCGGCGGGATTTCATAAGGTGCGGTGGCGGTTTGTTGCGTGTGGCAGGGAAATGACGTGGAGCGTTGAGGGCGGAGACGAGATGGCGATCCGGCGCAGTTGCCGTGTTTCCCTGCAGGATGGATATGCAGCGAAGCGGAAAAATATACATCCCGATGCATAGAACGCAAGTCCGATGCATGATTTTTCATAAAGTCGTTTCCTGCGGCGAAACTTATCCCGCGGCGTGGAGGCGGTGACTTCGTTGGTGACCTCGTTGGTGGCCTCGTTGGTGACGAGCGACCAACGCCCGCGCCTTATGCATGCGCAGCAGCGGCGATTCCGTCGAGGTGCCGAAAGTCAGTCTCGGCCACGTTGCAGTGGACATGGAGTACGGCAGGGGCGCGGTGCTCGCTTGTATCTCTTGTATCTCTCGTTTCGCGCGCCATTTGCGCACGCGCTCGCTCCACAGCCGTGCGTGTGAGCCAAAGGCTTCGTCCGAGCAGTGTTGGTCGCTGGAGGAACGACGCCAGCGGAAATCTCACGCCGGCGAGTCGAACCGAGCCAGCCGGCGGAACGCGCAGAAGTCCGCCGTGCACGATTGCCGACTCGGCGGTTGGCGCGCCGAAGGCGGGGCAGTACCACCGCGCCTCGCAACCAAGCGCGACGGTCAGGGCCTCTCTGCCGCGGAACGGGTCGTCAGGTGCCGGCCGGACCGGGTCGAATCCGTAGAGGCCGATTTCGTGCCGCGAGACCAGCGTGTGCAAGAGTTTGACGTGATGCGTGATGTGCGCGCCCGGAACCAAAAAGGTCGCGCGGAGGCCGAGACTTTCGCACGCTTCGGCTGCACGCCGGGCACCTTCCGCGGCGCGGGAGATGAGTGCTCCATCAGGCAGCGTCAGGCACTCGCGTCGGGTTCCGCCAACAACCGCGAATGAAAGTGCAATGCGAGAACAACGCCGCCGACCAGAGAGATCGGCGGCGTTTCGATTTTCAACATGTGCTCTTCGGCCGGCCAGACGCGAGTTCACGCCCGAGGTGCTGTCAGCGCCAACGATCGCGTCGCAAGCGGAGCTCAGGCATACATCGATCGGGTGGAGGTCCATCATCACAGCATCCGTCGAACGAACCACAGGGTGCGGCAACTTCGGATGGATGAATGCACCACGCGACGCCGCGCCCCGAACCCCCAATCCCCAATCCTCAATCCCCAATCCCCAATCCTCCGGTCCTCGAGCTCCACGTCACGTTCACGACTCGGCGTTTTCGTGGCCGTTCTCGAGCTCGTGATCATCGTCATCGTGATCATCGTCGTTCATGTTCTCGAGTTGCTCAGGAATCGTCGGGAGAATCGGCTTGCCTTCCGCGGTCATCTTGCGCTTGTACGCCTCGACCTTTTGCTTCTCAGGCACGAGAATCATGCCCATGCGGCGACCATTCATGCGTGGCGGCACTTCGACCTTCGCGAGATCGGAGAGGCGCTCGATGATGTCTTCCATGCGATCGTCGCCCTTCTGACGGAACGCCATCTCGCGGCCGCGGAAGTTCTGCACGATCTGCACGCGGTGACCTTCAATGAGAAAGCGGCGCGCTTGCGCTACGCGGATGTCGACGTCATGCGGGTCGATCTTCATCGATCGCCCAAGACGGACTTCCTTCATTTCGGACGCCTTGCTCTTCGCCTTGTTCGCCTTTTCCTTCTTCGACTGTTCGTACTTGAACTTGCCGAAGTCCATGATCTTGCACACGGGTGGGCGGCTGTCCGGCGATATCTCGACGAGGTCGAGATTCATTTCGTACGCGCGGCGCTTGGCTTCATCGAGTTCGACCACGCCGAGCATTTCGCCTTCTGGATCGAGAAGTCGAACAGGCGAAATGCGAATGCGGTCGTTGATGCGAGGACCAAAGTCTCTCGAATCTTGGCGTGGTCCCCCAAACGGTCTGCGAGGCGGGTAGATAGGTCGATTCCTTTGAAAGTGTGACGCTTCAGCGGGCGACGGCGGAACGGGTGATGCCGAAACGGAACGCGTCGCCCGCGTGCCGAATGGCCGGATACGAAATGCTCAAGACATGTCGAACGACGAAAGCTTCGGTCGCACCGATGCAACGCATGGAACCACTGCAGGAGCCTCTGGTCGAGGACTCGATCATGCGGAGTGGGTGGTTCGAATCGTCATGGAGCCGAAAGATAGCACGATCTTCCGCGGAGGGAAGCGGGGAAGCAGCCAAAAACGCGTCTCCGCGGATGCTCGATCAGTCGGCATGCTCGGAGAGTCGAGCCGTCTGCCGCCAAACACGCCAACGGCGAAGGACGGCGAGCAGGGCCATGCCGGGTACGCCCCGGGTGCGGTTCTTTGCGCCAATTCGAAAGGCTTCGCGCCAGTGACCGCGCATGATTCCCCATGCTCGAAGCGCGCCAAACGATGGGTCGTACATGTTGGTCGCCTCGGAGAGGATCCCGTTGGCTTCCAAGATGACGCCGCCCTCGCCGCGCATGCACGCGCTTTCGTCGGCGAATCGAACGTCCAAGCGACCGTAGTGGAATCCGTGCGCGCTCTCGCATGCGCGCTCGACCCACGCCTCAAGCGCCGGCGTCCGCAGCCGCTCACCATCGACAAAGAGGCAGCCCTGCGCGTGGTTGCCGGCATTCGCGAGACGGACGCGTTCGCCCTCCGCGGGAATGCGGTCCGCCTCGCCGCCAAGCCGCGTGAGAAAGATGCGCTCCTGCAGGCGAAGTCGACGGTCGCGCATGATGATTTCGCGAAGCGACGCACGGCCATCGCCGACGGCAAATGGGAATCGCTTCTCACAGATCGCGAAGAGCCGTGCGCGCTCACCCTCGGCGCGCATCACAAAGAGCCCAACTTCGCAAGAACCGTCCTCGTAGCGTTGCACGAGAAGCGGAGCGTGTGACGCGCGGAAAACGGCGCGAAATACGTTCGCATCGCGCACGAGTTTCACCGCAATGCCGCGTTGGCCGCTGTCCGGTTTCACGATGACTGGACGCGGCCAAGGAGTCGTGGTGCTCTTCGAAGGATGCGAGAAATCGGCGCCTATCCAAGGCTGCGCGGCGAGTTGCGCCAACGCATTTTCGATGAGCGCATCGGTGAAGGTTGGAAGCGCATGCTCCGAGATTTGCGCGGGAATCACGCGAAATGCGGGCGCGGTAAACCCAACATCAAACGCACCGAGTCCCTCGAGTTTCGATTCGCCAACAGCGCCGCCGTCGGGCCAACATGGGTTGGTGGCTGTCAGTGTGCGCGCGCCGCCGAATCGCAGCGATTGCCACGCAAACCATGGAAGCAACGGTCCATAAACCGCCCAATTCGGCCAGAACTCAAAGCGAAGTGCGCGCAGGGTCGCGATGAAAATGACGCGTCGATGTCGCCATGATTTCAGCGCGAGATGAAGCGTGATGAACAAAACGATCGCCGCGACAATCCACGTCGTCCAACTGCGACCGAGGTGTTGTTCAAGCCATGCGAGAAGAGAGCCGCCGACGAGCGCGGTTCCGCCGACGACAAGCGGTGTCCAAAGCGCGACGGCGACACCCGTCCATAGCGCGAAACCAGCGAAACCCGCACCCACAAACCCCGCACCGAGATACACGGGAAGGCGCGTCCCCGAGATGACGCGCGTGAGAAAAACCGCTTTCCAACTGCCGCGATCGAGCCATCCTTTGAGTTGTGCCAGCCGCGCTTCAGGAAGACGCCTGCGAATCCAGCCTGTGCCTTTCGCGCCGCGCGCGGCCGCAGCGCCCATCACGTAGAGCGCGAGATCGCCGATGTAAATGCCGACACCGGTGCCGAGGATGGCGACGGGCATCGAAATCGTGCCGTTGTGCGCAAGGAGTCCCGCAGCAATCGCGGTCGTATCCTCGAGGATGAACGTGCCGAGCATCAGCGCGAGCGCTTGCAACCACGGATTGGAAATCGCAGAGAGATCGAACCCGCCGGGGAGCACCGTTGATTCTGTCGCGACGAGCGTCGCCGACACACTCGAGATGCATGCGAGAATGTTCGCGAGAAACAGGATCATGCAACGCCTCGCGCAAGCACCAGAGTTTGCAGTGGTGCAAAGACATCGTCTGCAGAATCGCCGGCGCGAGGCGCGTAGCGCATGACGATCTCATGCTGCGTGACGTTGATGAACGTCTGACTCACGCTGCGCGCTTCCGCACGATCCATGCGAACGGAGAGATGGCGGCGATCGGGCCATGCGTGAGTATGAAATGCGTCTTGCGCTTCGGCGAGCGCGTCGCGTGGCGCACGAACGACGGTTCCTTCGAAGAGTTCCGTTCGCGGTATACGAACGAGTTCATCGCCAAGTCCGCTTGATGCGCGGACAAACGGTCGCATGAATGGTTCGAGTGTTCTTTCGGAGCGATGATTCCCCCCGATGACTTCGAGCACATGACGTCCGTCGGTTGCGATCAGGCGAAATCCGCGTACCACACTGAGTGCGATTTTCTCAGTTTTTTGCGTAATTTCTTGCAGTGATCCACTCGAAAGGAGACGTGGAATGATGAGGCCGCGGCTGAGTCCAGCACTGCGTCCGTCGGGAACTCCGTGTTCATTTCGATTGAGAATCGCGACTGCGATTCCCGCGTCGTTCACGGCGATCCATGTTCCGCCGCCTTCGGGATCGCTTGGGTGTATCGCGCGTCGATTTCCTACGAACACGGTCGCCGGTGGTGTGCCAAGGCCGCGCGTTCGCTGTTCATCGCGATTGAACGCGAGTCGAAATGTCGCGCGAGAAGCTGCGCGAGCATTGGACGAATCTTCTGTGGTTGGAATGATCGAAAGCGTGCACATCGCCCGCTCAACGTGCCTGCGCGTGACTCGCGTCGTTTGCAAGCGTCGCAGGGGCGCGACCCGCCCGCGGGTCTGGCTGCACGCCCATGTTCGTGGCCTGCGCGGACATCAATGCGGTGTGGTGCACGGTGTGATGGAAGACGTAAAGCACTTCGCGCGCGACCGACGAGGTGCATCGCATCTCTGGTGCTTGCGGGGATGTCAGGGCGAGCACCGTGATCGTCGACGAGAGCGCGGGCTCTGGAATCGCGCGCACAAGTGCGGCGCGATCGGCGGCTGCGGCGAGGCCGGCGGCACGATCATGCTCGATGGCGGTGCCGCGTTCGCGACGGTCGTAGCAAATCTCGCCGGTCGCGATTCCGTTGAGAAGCGCGTCGACATGATCGATGGAGTGTCGGAAGTGTGCGCCGAGCGGGCTATGAAATCCGAAGGCGAGCCCTTGCGCGTATTGCGTTTGGTCGGCCTTCGCGGCAAGCGTGGCGAGAGCCTCAAGGCTCGCGGCCAGCGCAGCGCGTGGATCAGATGCGAGAAGTTCCGTCGACATGCGCGGGAGAATAGTGGAAACCTCTGCAATTGCCATGTCCGAGCAAGGTGGCTTTCGAACGTGGCTTTTGAACGTGGCTTTTGAACGTGGCTTTTGAAAGTGGCTTTCAATCGAGAGGTTGGCGTTCAATTGCGAAGGGAGCCCGCTTGGAAGACGTGCACAGCATTCGCCTTGCGCCTTTCATCGCGCCGCCTCCAGAGAGCGGCTTGGGCTTCCGGCTCGAGGTTTCGATTCTCAAACAGCATGCATCGCGGCAGATTTCCTCGCGGTATCTTCCCGCGGTGCTCGTGGAATTCCTTGTTCAATCCGTGCAGCTCTACGCGATCGTTGGGCTTCTATTCTCGCTCGCGTTTGCGTGGAAGGGCGCCGCAGTGGTCGACCCGATCGCAACCCATGCCACGCTCGGCTTTCGCGTGCTGCTGCTTCCTGGAGCAGCGTTGCTCTGGCCGCTCTTCGCCCATCGTTGGTGGAAGGCCGCACTTGCGGGCTCAGCCGACATCCCGGGCGATCACACGGAGCGCTGGCAGCAGGGTTCTGAAAGGTTGCGAAGCGTTGCGCTTGTGATGTGGCTTGCGCTTGCGCCATTGCTTGGCGCCGTTCTGCTGTTCGCCAGGTTGTCGCGTGAAGGTGCTGCGCCCGCGACGCATGATGCGCTGCTGCTCCCCGAAGTTGCCGCACCGAACGAGGGCTCGGAGGATGCGCGATGAGCGTTTCCTATCGCGCGGTGCAATGGAATCCCGCGAAAAAAGCCTACGACCGACGACTCGCATTCGTCATCGCCGGTTACCTCGCGGTGTTCTTCATCGCGGCGACAACGGCGTTTGAAACGAGTCCACTGATCCTTGCGATGCGTGCGTGTGGAACCGCCGCAATCGCACTGCTGATCTTCATTCTTTCGATTGGTCCGCTGGCACGGTTTTCCCCGCGATTTTCAGCGCTTCTCTATAACCGTCGACACCTCGGTGTCACGATGTTCTTGCTCGCCTTCGCGCACGCGGCGCTCGCAACGGTTTGGTATCACGGGTTTGGCGTGATCGATCCGCTCACAAGTATTCTCGAAAGCGGTGCCGCATTTGAAGGCGCAGCACAGTTTCCGTTTCAACCTCTTGGACTCGCTGCACTCGTGATTTTGTTCGCGATGGCTGCAACGAGCCACGACTTCTGGCTGCGCAATCTTTCACCGCGCGTCTGGAAAGCGCTGCATCTCGGGGTCTACGTCGCGTTCACGTTGTTGGTTGCGCATGTCGCACTCGGAGTGCTTCAAGACGCTGTGTGGCCAGGATTCGCGTGGATTCTCGTGGTGGCGACGACGTGGATCGTTGGAATTCACGTGGCTGCGGGTGTGAAGGAGTGGCGCGCGGATCGTCGCAGCCGCATGCTCACCGCCGATGGTTGGGTGCGCGTTGGGGAAGTCAACGACGTTGTCGCGGAGACAGCAGAAGGTCGAGCGAAGGCAGTCCTGATCGACGAGTGCCGCAAGGTCGCGGTGTTTCGTGAGAACGGCGCATTCAGCGCGATTTCAGGCGTTTGTGCGCACCAAGGTGGTCCACTCGGTGAAGCAAAGGTCGTGGATGGCTGCATCACGTGTCCGTGGCACGGCTATCAGTATCTCGCGTCGAACGGTCAGTCGCCGCCACCGTTCTTCGAGAGGATTCCAACGTACGAGTTGCGCATCGAAGGTCGGACGCTGTATGTCCATCCGCAGGCAAAGCCGCCGGGAACTCCAGTGCCGCCGTGTCGCATGGAGCTCAAGGACGGAGGCGAAGCATGAGCGCGTCGAGCGAGTTCTATGTTGGCTACCTCCCAACGCCGTCGCGTCAAAGGCGTTTTTTGTCCGTGTTTTTGCCTGCGTGCGCGCTGCTCGCGTTTGTTCTCGCGGCACTCGCTGGCGCGTTCGTGCGCCCAACGGGAGCTGGAGTTTGGGACACCGGCCACGAAGTCACAGTGGAGGGCGAGTTGCTTGCGACGCCATTCCCGATGATCCGCGTTGCGCGTGCCGACGGCACGATGGAGCGCGTGCTGCTCGTCGAAATGGGAAAGCACGGCGCCGATGCGCGCATTGCGCCGCTGGTTCCGACCGACGGCACCCGAGTCGCGGCGCGCGCGCGTGGATTTCTGATAGCTCGTGGTGGACAGCGCATGCTTGAACTTGTCGAAGAAGATCCCGTCACGCTTGGTGGAACTTTGCCAACACGCGTCGATGCGCGTGCGATCGGATCGGTGGAAATCGTCGGCGAAATCGTCGATTCGAAGTGTTGGCTTGGCGTGATGAAGCCAGGCGACGGCAAAGCGCACCGCGATTGTGCGACACTCTGCATTCGTGGTGGAATTCCGCCATCGATCGTCTGCGAAGCGCCGGATGGAACCGAACGACGCGCGATCGTCGTGGGTCGCGATGGTGCGCCGCTCTCCTTTGACTCGATCGCACCGTGGATCGCTGCGCCCGTCGTAGTGCGGGGCAAGGCAGAAGTCGTGGATGGCATGGCGTTCGTGCGCGTTGAGGAGATCGCACGCGCCGACGCGCTTGTTCGATCGTCTACGCGCGAGTGAACGCGGCTTGCGACCTTACTTCGCGGCCTTCTTCTTCTGCTCCTCGTCGTACGCATCGCGGTCGGCGTTCACGAGTTTCTTCCAGCCGGAGTCAGCTTGCGTCACGGTCTTTGGCGCGGTTTCGGCTGTGACCTTTGCGTCCCACTTCTTCTTCGCGTTGCCAAGCCAGCCCTTGTAGAAGAGGTAGACCTTGCCGTCGATGATTTCGTAGTTCAGCGGATCGATCGCCACTTTGTCGCCATCAATCACGGCCCACGCACACCAACCGCCGTAGGGTGGCTCCCACTTGACGGGATCGGCTTCGAACTTCTTCTTGTTCTCCTCGCTCACGAATCGATAGGTCACGCCGCGATACACGAAGGAAAACGCTGGCTTGCCCTCCTTCGGACCGCCTTTGTCGAAGTAGCTCACCGGGTCGTAGCCGCCGAGCGCAACGCCGTTTTCATCGAGATTGAAACTCGTGCGGCGAAGGGCATCTGGCGTGTCATCTTTCGGCGACACAGGAGATGCGGGCGTCGCTACGTCTTGTGAAGCGCCGATGTGCGGGGCACTGGTCAGCGCGAGCACGGCAGGAGAAATCGTGCAGGAGAGGGCGAAAGCGAGAGCGAAACGTGAACTGCGCATGCCCGATTTATAGCGGATGACGCGGTTGCGCTCAGGACGAAAGATCGGGAGACTTTCCCGCGTGACTCTTCGTCGAGCAACTGCGTATGAAGCCCAACGTGGCTACTCATCGCTGCGAACGTCGCGCCCAGTGGACAGCGTGGCTGTTCATGTTGCAATTTGCAGCGCGTGTTTGTTCGTCGTTGGCGGGCTTTCGCAGCGCGCGTGCGCCGACGGGGATTCCAGTGCGGAGTTGCACGAGTTACACCGTGTTTTTCGCATGGGTCCTGATGTGGGCAACGAAGCGCTCTGGCGCTCGAAAGTGCGCGGATTCATCAACTTCGACACCGTGAGCGAGGTCGAACCCCTTTTTGGCGGTTCGCAAGCGACGAAGCCATTTTCATGGAGTGACGCACGTCCGGGCGCGATGGCGCATCCGAAGGCGATCGGCGCGTTCGAGGATCCATTCTCGTTCGCGACCACGCCGATGCGCAACGCGCTGGCGTGGGGACGTGAGCACGGAATTCGTGCGGATATCTACGAAGCACTCGCGTGGCAAGCGGCAAGTGACACGTTGCCCGAGACGCGATCGACCGCAGGTGGTGCGCGCTTCAACGCGCGCATCGATGCGCTTCTCTTTCGAAATGCGGGCGAAGGTCAGGGGCATGTGACGGTGCAGTTTCGACAGAACAATCAGTTTCCGCAGAATGACGGCAACATTTCGAATTCCGTCGCGTCGCCTGTGTATCTGAACGAACTCGTTTCGAGTCGCGATACGTTTCTCGCGCGCGCGTACTACAGCCAGAGTTTTCTCGATGCATCGCTCGCGTTGACGGTCGGCAAGATAAACCCGAACGACTACGTCGCACTCAACATCTTTGCGAGCGACGAAACCACGCAGTACCTCGCGCAGCAATTCGATGGAAACGACGTGTTTCCATTGCCCTATCAGTACTACACGCCGGGCGTGGCGGCACAGGCAATCATTACGAATTGGCTCGCGGTGAGCGGATTCGCCGCCAGCGCGGACGGAGCGACCGATGACGGGTTTGGCATGCAACTCGACTCGGGATACGCGGTCGGTGCCGAGGCGAATGTGTTGTTTGAATTGTGGGACTTGCCTGCGCGTGTGAGTTTCGCGTGGTGCGGTTCGGATGTTGCTGGAGCGGGCGCGCCGAGCGGCGTTGGCAGCAACGACGTCTGGGGCAACGCCTACGCGTTCATGGCGCAGTACTTCGTCACCGAGCGGTGCGGTCTGTTCTTCCAGTGGGCGGTTGCCGAGGAAGACATCGCTGGAACGTCGACCAACGAAGGTGGTTTCGGTGTGACGATCGACGACGCATTTGGTCGTCTTGGCGATGGCGCAGGACTCGCGATTGGTTGGTCGGAGCCAACAGATCCGACGCTCACGACGCAAGGACTTCTGGAGGCGTACTACCGCCTGCAAGTCACAGGAAGTTTGCAGGTTTCACTCGATATTCAAGTGCTCGCGCCAACCACGGCGGACGAGCTCTCTGACCCAACCGTCGTCGGCGGCATCCGCGCTGTGATTCGATTCTGATGGGCGAGTGACGCGTGCGTGCGGAGCGGTGACGGTGCTACGCAGCGGAAGAGGCGGCCGAGGCAC
>JBEIJG010000081.1:0-10120 GCA_040380385.1 Phycisphaeraceae bacterium
AGTTCCGCTCGGTTCGACACCTGTTCTTTATGTCGATGGACCGAAGGAGTCGCGTCGCGGCGTGCTGCGGAAGATGCGCGAGCAATACCCTGATTAGGTGCTGTGGAAAAATCTTGTAAGAATTTTTCGCGCCGAAAATGATGCCACAAAGTCGGGGAGTGGGTTGTTGCAGGTGTACGTTGCGTGCTTCATCCCGCGCATCGGGCACGCGGGGGAGCCAGATCGGATCCGTATCAGATTCGTATCGGTTGCATGTTGAAGCAATCGCATGACACACTTTGGACTTGGGGGAATGCATGTTGGCGTTTTCACGGGCGGAGCAAGAGTTGGCAAACGACATCTATCGCGATTACGCAGACGCGATTGGTCGATCGATTGTGCAGTGGGAACAAGCGGAGTGGCAGAGTTTTGGGCGGCAACGTGAGGGTGGTTCGAGCGGGCGTCCAGAGGTTCACGTCGCTCTCTACAGCCACGCGTTTGGCGTCGATGTCTCTGTCTTTACGAGCGACACAGAGGCGCGGCAGTGCTTGCGAGCAGTCGCCCGCGATCAGTGCGTTCGCGACACAAGAATCCGCCGGGCTGTTGCTCGGCGATTTGGATGGGCCAAGTGGACCGACGCACTCTTCGCAGCGTTGAGTGATGTCGAGCGAGATCAGCTCGTCGATGCTTGGAGCGATGTTGCCCCGCGCGAGGCGCTGTGGATTTCACGGTGCGCCCTTGAGCGCGAATTCGCGCGTCGAGCATTTCGAGCGGCGGTCGATGAGGATCGTCCCGTCGCCGCAGCGGCGAGCGCCCTCTCGTGAGTACCCGCCGACGGAGGCGAAGCCGGAGTCTGCGGCACGGATGATGTGAGACTTGTTGAGCGACGACCCTCGGTGTGGATCACACCAAAGCGAGCAAGTTGCGAGCGCTCAAATTCCTCGCGGTCGCCGCCAACGTCCACGTTTCATCATGACGCTGGCGGTGAGGCACGAGTTGCTTGACTTCGCACAACGACGCCGAGTGCGGCGCGCACCGCGACTTCGCCCCAACCGGTTTCGGTATCGATTCGCTCGACCTCGTTGTCCGTGACGGCGGTCACACGCCGTCCTGCGAGATGACGCGTGAGGGCCCAGCCATACACCTCGTCTGCGATTCGTGCAGGCATGTCTTCTGTGACAACCGCGCGCACCAGCGCGTCGTCGATGTAGGCAGTCTCATCGAGTTGTGCACGCATCACAAGAGCGCGTACGAATTGCTCGGCAACGTCATCGATTGTTCGCGTGAAACGCTCGATCGGAGCGTGAGAGCTCTCAGCGACGACAAACCCATAGCGGGTCAGCACGCGGGAGATCGCGATCCGAACTCCAACGGCATCGCTTCGGAGGTGGATCATGTGATCGAAGCGGTGTCGGAGTTGATAGCCGATCTGCTGCGTGAGATGCGCTGTTGCGATGAGCGTGAAGTTGCCATCGATCCTCGGGAATGACAGGGGCGATCGTCGTGAGGTCGCGTCGATTTGGAGTTCGTCGAGCGATTTTCTCGTTCGCTTGGTGGGTGTTGTAGGTGTCACGGCGTCGCGCGCGAACGATCCAGTTCCACGCGTGGTTTTGCGCGCGATGCACGACATCAAGAATTGCTCGTCTCCACTCGACATCAGTTCGATGTGTCGAATCAGGAGTACGCCTTGGTTTCGTACCTCGCGAACCGCGCGGCGGAGCATCTCGTGGTCGACGCCATCCAGGAGATCAAGTTCGACGAAGTTCTTTGGCGCGAGATCACGAACGATGGCACGCGCGACGAGTGTGGTTCCACATCCCGGCGGGCCATGGAGAAGCACATGGTCGAGCGGGCGGTTGCTCGCGAGGGCGTTCTCCACGAGTCGCTCGAGAACGCGCGTCACGCCCACCGAGCTTGCAAAATGGAACAGCGTGGGCGTGGTGAAGACATCCGTCCGGAGATCAGGAACAGTGCACAGCTTCGGCGCTTCTCCGCGCTTCGCAAGTTGCTCGCAAGCCGGACCTGTAGCGTTGGAGTTGACGGGCTCAAGTGTTCCGGCCTCAAGTGTTCTAGGCTCATGCTCTGCGGGCTCGAGTTTCGCGGGATCCGCGCTCGATCGAGCATCGGTCTCGGTCGCGCCTGAACTTTCCGCCGGCGTGTCGAGTGTTGTCGCATCGCAGATCGGCAACTGGCAGGAAGGATCTGCATCAGTCACACGCATTGCCACAAGGTCGATAGTGAGATTGTCTGGCTGCATGACATGCTCAGAGCAAGTGTCTGCAAGATCGATCTCTCGTCGGCGATCAACGATCTTTGCCGGAGAGGTTTCGGGCGCCGCACGCGAATCACTCACCGCGTCGTTTAACTCAATGATGTTGATCTCAACGGTGTTGATCTCAATGGTGTTGATCTCAACGGTGTTGATCGCCGTAACTGCGATCACCTCGGAGACGGTCGCTGCCATGCGGTTTGTTGCAACATCCATCGCACTGCCGTCGATCTCGCTAGTGAGGCGCCGCGCAACCTCTTCCACGAGGTTCTGCGGCGCGGTCTTTTCACCATTTCCACCCTGCACGCCATCGCTCATGCTCAGCCTCCTTATTGAGTTTCGATGTTGAGTTTCAGTTGGATTTCTCTTCCGCTGCTGACGCCGACGCGTCTTGCATCCGTTCAAGCGCTCTCGCAACCACGCAAGCGCGCACGATTCCCCTGCCTGAATCACCCGTAATCCAGCTCCTCCCCTGCACATTTCGCTCTTCAGCCCAGAACATCCCACCACGTGCTTCGTGCATAGACGCAGAAACCGCCATGTCTCGACACGTCGAACTTTCACGTAAAGCGTGAGACCATCGTTTCCAACCTGATTTGTGAAGACACCTTTTGAACGACTTCCCTGCCGATGATTCTGCTCCATGATTGCTCAAGCCCCCGTGAGGGCTCGTCGAAGCGCAGAGTTGTGTTGGTGGGCGATCGAAGAACGTATTCGAGAGGTGTTCGTTGAAACATCCCGAGTCGCGACGACATGCGGTCGCCATCGACAACGTCTTCTCTTGCCCAATCAAACTCAGCTCTGCAAACACGTCGCGCGACTCCCTCCGCGGCGGCCGCGATGTTAGGAGTCGATCGCGCGAAAGCAAGCGTCAAGACGAAGCGATTCGCACTGAACGAGGCGAGGTTCTTCTGACGACGCGCAGGAGCGAGCGAGTGCGGTTTCGCGGCACCGCCCTTCCGCAACCCGCGATCGCGCCGTGCTGTCCATCCACCAACAATCCACCATGCCGACGAAGACTCAAACGCCGCGTTGAGAAGCCCGCAACAACGTCTCAAGCCGGTCTGAAAAAGCACGCCGCCCGTCTGAACCCGCGGGGCCGTGCGGATTCAGTCGGGCGGACGTGACAGGTCGTTTCGCGGATGGCACCCGATTGGTTCCACCCTGCGTATGAGTTCTTTGTGATCAACCCGCGACGGCTTCGAGGTTCACGAGTACGCGCGTGTTGTCGCCGAGGACACCCTTCTCAACGCCGTAGTTCATACCGAAGTCGCTGCGCTTGACCGAGAAGGTTGCCTCAACGCCCGCGCGCTTACCCATCATGTTCGAGTGACCGGTGACTTCGATCACTGCGGTCACTGGCTTGGTCACGCCGTGCATCGAGAGATCGCCGGTGACCTCGAACATGCCGTTTGCGCCCTTCTTGATGCCTGTCGACTTGAACGTCATCGCGGGGAACTCAGCGGCGTTGAAGAAGTCTGGGCTCTTCAAGTGACCGTCGAGCTTTTCGTTCGCGGTATCAACGCTCTCAATGGCGATCGAGATGTCGAATGCGGTTGGCGCGCCCGCGGCATCGAAGCCCATCGAGCCGGAGACGTTGTTGAAGCGGCCCCAGAATTGGCCAGCACCAGCGTGCATGACGCGGAAGAACGCGCTCGAGTGCACGTCATCGATCTTGTAGCTACCCGCGACGTCGGCCTTCGCAGGCGCAGCGGCTGCGGGCTTCGAATCCTGCGTGGCTGCGATGCCAACGACCGCAAAGGTCGCGAGGGTTGCGAGAGAGAGAGCGCCAATCGTCTTTCCAAACATGCAATGTCCTTTCAATGGCTCGGTCAGAGCCTCAGATGCCTACTTCGCCGGAACCGTGGTCAGCTACGAATGCCGCCGCGGGCGCGGACGATAGGTTCGTTCGCAACCGCCGGATGGACGCACCTCGGAACTTGCTGAACTCTCATACGCGGCTCGGTCGATAGCGCTCCCGTGGGTACGCCGCTGGTCTCATCCCTCTCGATGCTCTGGTCAGGCCCACTCGAGTGGCTGAGCGTTGGCCTCCTGCTCGTCGGCGTGTTGTTCTTCTGGCGTGGTCGGCGTGGTCGGCGCTCGGACCGACTGCACTGTGCGAAATGTCTGCACGCCTTGGCGCAGACTTCTCTCGCCGAGATCGCGCCTGACGCCTGTTGCCCCGAGTGTGGACACCCGCTCTCCAGTTCCTCCGAGTCGAGTGCTTCCGGTTCGTCGCGAGGCGCGACCAAACCCACGAGATCCAGTGTTCGAACTTCCCTCCCAAGGCCGTTGATCACGTCAATCGGACTGTTTCTTGCCTGCGCGGGAGTTGGTTTCTGGCTTTACAACGGGGCTCTGGGTGGACTCGGGCGGCTCGTCCTGCCTCGCTATCAAGTGAAAGAGACGCAAACACTCCTCGACTGCGAAGTCACGATCTTCAAACCCCGTTGGTCTGATGACTTGGCTTCTCCGATCGTTGAGATCCGGCAACGGGGCCGAGTCGTCTTCGCGTCCGCCATGTCACACCCTTCGGTTGGAAGCGCGCGGCTCCAAGACCCGCTTTGTGAGGAACCAGTCTCGCTCCTCTGGATTCGATCCGACTCGGGTGGGTCCCTTGGCCTGAGTGAGACGTTCACCTTTCGCGTTGGCGACGCAACCTCCGACGACACCGGCTACCCAGACTTCCTTCCGTACGCCGTACTGCACGAGGGCTCATTCGCGAAATCCGATCCTGAGCAGCCTGAGTCCGATGTTTGGATCGCCTACGAGTTGGCCTATAAGTATTGGCTGACGACCGGTGTCAACAGCCCGACCATCGCGATGCGAGGAACGCCGACCCCGTCAGGGATCGTGTGGAAGAGCCCCGACGAATCCGAAGCGCCCAACGCGGATGAACTCGAGACCATCGCAGGCCGCGTACGCGCGCTCGCGACGGCGACCGAGCCTGAAATGTTCACCAGCGCGCACTGCGACCAAGCGCTCGGACTCGTCCTCGATGCATTTCTCGAACTCGTCTACGCCGGCCGCGCGCGCGATGCGTGGCCATTTCTTCGCGCACGCTACAAGGATGGGCTCGGCACATTGATGACCGCGTCACAGCGCGCCGAAGTTCCGCGGTCGCTTGATGCGTTTGAGCGAGCCATTCTGGAGCAGATGCAACGGTCGAGCTTCATTCAAGAGATCCTCCGTCGCAATGGCGGCTCGATCGCGCCGCCGACGGATGCATCTTCCGCGCCAATATCGGCCCAATGAGCCCGCCTGCGTTTCGCTCAGCAACTTCCCGCTGAACAGCGCTCAGCGCTTCGGTTCACTCCGCGTCACCGTTAGCATGGCGTGATGCACGCCTCGCTTGCGTCGTTCATCCTGACCCTGCCGATTTCATGCCTGGCGTCGACGCCAGTGATCGCTTCCACAGCCGTGCCGCCGTCCCAACACGGCGACGACTCGGCCGCGAAAGCGAACGCCGCCGCTTCGAGCGCACCGAAAGTCGATGATGCGGCGTGCAAGATCAAGCCAGTCGCTGGCCTCGCGAAGTCATCGGTCGCGCTTTACCCACTGCTCGGTGACCCCGTCGCGTTCGCGATCGATGAACGCGGCGACTTCTACTTCGCCGAAAGCGATCGCCAAGACCTCGGCGTTGAAGACAACCGACACAGTTCGTACTGGTTGCTCGACGACATCGCGTGCGAAACCGTCGAAGACCGACTCAAGATGTACGAGAAGTGGGCATCGAAGCGCGAAGGCGGCATGGCGTACTACTCGAAGTACGCCGATCGCGTGACGAAGCTCGCCGACCGCGACGGCGACGGTGTGCCTGAAACGCGCACGCTCTTCGCAGGTCCCTTCAACGATCCGCTTGATGGAACTGGTGCGGGGCTTCTCGCGCTCGATGGCGAAATCTTCTACACGAACATTCCGCATCTCTGGCGACTGCTTGATCGCGATGGCGACGGCATTGCGGAAGTCGTCGCGAAGGATTCGTCGGGTTACGGCGTGCGTGTTGCGTTGCGTGGCCACGACATGCACGGACTCGTGCTTGGCTACGACGGCAAGATCTACTGGTCGATCGGCGATCGCGGTTACCACGTGCGCACGTCGGACGGCATGTTGATGCACGATCCCCGCTCCGGCGCCGTCTTCCGCATGAATCCCGACGGCAGCGAGCTCGAGCTCTACTGTACGGGCTTGCGCAATCCGCAAGAACTCGCGTTCGACAACTACGGCAACCTCTTCACTGGCGACAACAACTCAGACGGCGGTGACAAAGCGCGTTTCGTCTACTGCATGGAAGGCGGCGAGACGGGTTGGTCTATGGATTACCAAACGCTCGAGGGCGCGAATCAGCGTGGGCCGTGGAATCAAGAGGGCATTTGGCATCTTCGTCCCGACCTCGCGCCGCATCGGTTCGAAGGCATGAAGGTGAAAGAAGCGAATCCACTGCAGCCCGCGTGGACGCTTCCGCCGCTCGACCACGTTGGCGCCGGACCATCGGGTCTCGTCTTCTATCCGGGCCTCGGACTTCCCGATCGTTACAACGATCACTTCTTCCTGTGCGACTTCCTCGGCGGCGATAGTTACTCGCGCGTCCTTGCGTTCGCGGTGGAACCGGTCGGCGCGGGATTCAAGGTTGTCGATGAGCATCCATTCGTCGAGAACGTGCTGCCGACCGATGTCGACTTTGGATACGACGGCAAGATGTACATGACCGACTGGGGCGGCGGTTGGGGCTCCGGTGACAAGGGCGAGCTCTATGCCGTGTGGGATCCGCAGAAGATCAGCGATCCGCGTATCGCGGAAGTGAAGCGACTTTTCGCCGAAGGCTTCGCTGGTCGCGACTCGGACGAACTCGCGTCGCTTCTTGGACACGCCGATCGTCGCGTGCGTCAGCGCGCGCAATTCGCGCTCGCTGCGCGCGGTCGCGAAACAACGGCGCTGCTTGGCGACATCGTTTCATCTTCATCGAATCGCTTCGCACGCATCCACGCGATTTGGGCGCTCGGTCAGCAAGCATCCGCACGACTTCGCGAGTCGAGTCCGATCGAAGCGCAATCGCTTACGCGGACAGTGCAACCATGGGAACTTGTGTTGCCCGCGCTTGATGATCGCGATACGGAAATTCGCGCACAAGCCGCGCGCATGCTTGGTGAAGCGCGCGCGATCGCCGCAGCCGACGCGCTCGCCGAACTCTGCTCCGACGACAACGCGCGCGTCCGCGCGTTCGCCGCGATGGCACTCGGTCGCATGGGCGCACGCGACAAGGCTCCGTTTGTCGTTTCGATGATCGCGGAAAACGCCGATCTCGATCCCTTCCTTCGTCATGCTGGCGTGCAAGCGCTCGCGTGGATGAACGATCGCGCGCGACTCGGCGAACTCGCTGCAGATCCTGCGTCGTCGATTCGTATGGCTGCGTGCCTTGCCATGCGCAAGTTGCGCGATCCGCGTATCGCGGGATTCCTCAACGATCCTGAGCGCGTCATTCGTCTCGAAGCCGCGCGCGCGATCAACGACATTCCGATGCATGCGCTTCGTCCGCAACTTGCGGCGAGTGCTGCGCGTTTCGCAACGCCACCCTCAGCGACCGTCGCCGAGGCGCCGCGCATGAACCACGAGTTCACGCGCGAAGTGTGGAAGCTCGGACGCGTGGGCACCGTCGAAGATCTCCGCAAAGGTGAAGTGTTTACGCGCACACCCGATGAATCGAAGCAACTCGTTGTTGCGGAAGCGCCGAAGAACGCGGGGAATCAGTACATCGCGCGCATTCGCGGCGTGATCGAAGCGCCAGAAACTGGCGATTACGAACTCGCCATCGCAAGCGACGACGACTCGATTCTCTTCCTCGGTACGAGCGATGATCCAGCGAGCCTCGTCGAGATCGCGCACGTCGAGGGCTATTCGAATCCAGGCGATTACGAGAGTCAGCCGGCACAACGCTCGAAGCCCGTGCGTCTTGAGAAGGGTCGTCGCTATGCGATTCAAGCCTTACACGCAGAAGGCAGCGGTGGCGACCATTGCTCGATCATGTGGCGGCTCCCAAGCGGTCGCGTCGAAGCGCCGATCGGCGCGCAGCCGGTCGATCGCAGCGAATTCCCTCATCTGCGTCGCGCGATCGAAGCGTGCCTCGCGGAAGGAACCACCGAGTCCGCTTCCCTCCTCTGCGACGTTGCACTTTCGCCCGCGAATCCGATGCCGATGCGTGTGGAAGCCTTGGAAGCGCTGAGCGCGTGGACAGATGGTGCGCCGCGCAATCGCGTCAACGGAGCCTATCGCGTGCTCGCAACCGCTGCGCGCGATGGAACCGTCTTCAAAGCAACCCTCGCGCGCAAACTCGCGCCGCTTGCGGAGAGTCCAGATCCCGCGCTTCGTTCGGTCGCGCGCGATGTCGCTACGAAGTTCGGCGTCTCGCTCGATCCAGAAGCCGCGCTTCGTGCCGTCTCGGATACCACGCTTTCAGCGAACGAGCGCGTGTCGAGTCTTCGCTCGCTCGCGGGCGATTCTGCTGGTCGCGCCGCAGGCGCGCTTGAGGCGGCACTCTCTTCGAACGCGCCCGAATTGCGTGCCGAAGCGCGCACGATGTTGCGTGAAATGAACGATGCTCGCGCGCTCGCAGCGCTCTCTGATGCCGCCGAGCACGGCACGACGTTTGAGCGGCAGCGCGCCATTCGCGATCTCGCTTTCTTCGGTGTGGCGGCCGACCAGGCACTCGCGCCAATCGCGCAGCAACTCGCCGATGGCTCGCTCGATCCTGCGCTGCGACTTGAGATTGTCGAAGCCGGCAGCGCGCGGACTGAAGGCCCTGTTGCCATGGCGCTTGACCGCTGGAAGGCGTCACTCGGGAACGACGCGACTGCGCGATATGAATCGCTCACGCTTGACGGTGGCGATGTTGCGCGTGGTCGAAACGTCGTCCTCTATCACATGAGTGCTGTTTGCATGAAGTGCCACGCGATCGCGGGCAACGGAGGCAACGCCGCTCCGCCGCTTGACGGCGTCGCATCACGCGGTGACGCGCGCTATCTCCTGCACTCACTTATCAATCCGAATGAGCGCATCGTGGATGGCTACGCCAACGCAGGCGCAAGCGCGATGCCCGCGATGGGCCCTGTGCTGACCGACAGCGAGATGCGCGACGTCGTTGCGTACCTCAAGACGTTGAAGTGATGGACAACGAACCTCGTTCTCTTGCGAGGTCATATGCGTAGAAAATGAAACAGGCCCCGCGTTGCGCGAGGCCTGTTTCGTTTGCTGTATGACTTGGTGTTCAGGTTGCTCAGCGTCGACGACGCGTCGTGAGAAGTCCACCTGCGAGAAGCGCGAGTGCGCTGGGCGCTGGTACTGCGTTCGGTGCACTCGCCGAGTTGAAGACCCAACCGTCCCACGAGCCGTTCGTGACGACGCGATCAGCAAATCCAATGAAGGACTCTGTCCACGCATCGGTTGCGGACCCGCGCGTCCAGTAGTGCCAGTAGTCGAGGTAGTCCGGCGGCGAGCCGTAGCCAAAATCGGTGTCGGTGCCGATCGTGATGCCCGTGACGAAGTCACCGAAGCTGAACGAGTCGTAGGTGAAACTGAAGAATCCCGGCTGCGCAGCCGCGACAACATCAAAGAGCGCGCGGCCAGTCATGGAGCCGTCGTAGCGAACTTCGTAGAGATACGTGTTCTCATTCGTGAATTGGAACTGGACGAAACTCGCGTTTGCACCGCTTCCGACGACGTAGTTCCCCACAAGGTTCCCCGCGAGTGCGGCTTCTGCAAAGTTCGTGCAGAGCGCGGCCGACACAACGGCAGCTTGAAGCGAGTATGAACGACCGAAGAACTGTGATGCGCACCTCATGTGCGACTCCTCTTTCATGCGGCATGAGCGGCCGCGTA